>NZ_JBLOJT010000122.1:0-4671 GCF_047785745.1 Streptococcus pluranimalium
TCTACTCGATTATCGTTTACTTCACTTCGTTGCTAACTTTTCCTTCTGTTAAATATTCATTAAAGTTATCGAAGCTAATTTCAACCATATTACGTAAGGCCTCATCTGTATTTGAGCCAACATGGGGAGTTAAAATTACCTTTGGATATAAGGCTAATAATTTTTGAACAGAGTCATCTTTGATGTCTGTTAGGTTCTCAAATTTCTTAAAGAAAGTCTCGCTTTCGTTAGGTAAAACATCTGCTCCAAATCCATATAACTGACCGGATTTAATGGCTTCGGCAACATCGTGGTTATTTTGTAAGTTTCCACGTGCAGTATTAATGATAATCGCATCTCCTTTTGTTTTAGCAATGAAATCAGCATTAATCATTTCATCGTTTTCACCCGCAATATAAGGCACATGAATCGAGATAATATCGGATTGACGGATCAGATCTTCTTGATCTTCGACAAATTCAATGACTTCTTTGGCTTGATCCGATTGGAAAATATCGTAACCAATAACTTTTGCTCCCATACCTTTATACATTTTGGCTTCTTCTAAACCAATACGTCCTGTCCCGATAATTCCTACCGTACAGTTGCGCGCTTCACGACTAAACATTTGCGGTGTCACACGGAAATCCCCTCGTGCACTTTTATGCGCAGTATATTGCACATTACGTAATAAAGTTACTCCCATAGCAAATGCTAATTCAGCTACTGAATTTGGTGAATAACCCGGCACACGTGCAATCACTTGGCCAAATTCTTTTGCAGCCGCTAAGTCGATGTGGTCAAACCCGACTGTACGGGTAAAGACCATTTCGATACCGTAACCTTTCATTTGTTCTAAGTTTTGACGATCAGCCACACAGTTTCCGCGTAGTAAAACAGCATCATGCCCTTTTGCTGTTTCAATATTATCATGCGTTAATAACTCCGATAATAACGTTAATTCGTAATCGTATTTATTTAACGCATTAAAGGTTTCCACTTCATTTGGACGGACACCATAACATACGACTTTCATGAATAGATTCTCCTTTTCTTTTTTCGTTTTTTAACTTTTTATAGATACCTTTAGATTAAGCCACCTTGCATCAACATTTGTAAAATGATTAACCAAACTGGAATCGCAATAACGGCCATTAATGTTGAAACTAGTGAGCTATTTGATGCCAATACGGGTTCTTTATCGAATCCAATCGCATAGTTAACGGCTACTGTTGCAGGAGGAGTTGCCATCATTACAACAGTTGTCGCAATCGCGATGTAACCCATTTGAGATAAACCAATCGCATTGAATACTAAGATTAATGCAATATTAAGCAATGGCACCACAATTTGTTTGACAGCTGAATAATACCATACACGAGAGTCTTTTGCGGCTTCTTTAAATGAAATACCACCTAAAGTTGATCCAATCGCTAACCATGCTAATGGCGAAGATAAACTTCCTAAATAAGTCATTGGTTTATTCAGCCATGGTGCTGTCATATCTAAACGTAAGAAGGCATAGCTTTCTCCCTCTACCATCACTTGTGGTAATGAATCTTGGAAGACCCAAATTAAAAGACCTGCAAAAGTAAAGATGATAACTGGGTTTAAGAAGATTTGTTTCAAGTTGTCTTTGTCAAATTCTAATCCACTCATTTGTAAGTAACAGAAAGAGTAAAGTAAGACACGGTAACCAATGTTGAAGATATTCGCATAAATAACCCCTTCATCACCAAACACCGCAGAAATAATTGGAATACCGAAGAAAGTGGTTGATCCAAAGATCGCTAAATTACTCAATACCATTTTGGTTACACCTTGATATTTCGCAAAAATGGGTTTTGTTAAGAAAATTAAAATAATAAGGAATAAGTGCCCCCAAATCAAGATGTCCATACTTTGACGTAATTGCGCGTAATCAACGTCTTTCATAAAGGCATTAAACGCTAAACACGGAATCGCCAAACGTAAAACCACACCGGACAATACTTTACTTGTATTTTCATTGAAGATGCCTTTAACGCGACAATAGTAACCTAATAAAATAATAAATACAGTTGATGCAATCGCACTTAGGAAATCCATATTTGTGAAAGTCATCATAATCGTGTCTAAAATGTTCATTAATTTCACCTCTAAAATAATTTGAGAACCTGCTAGCTCGTTCTTCATCTATGATATTACAGTATAGTGATAACATTCACAATATTATTTAAGTTTTTTAAGTTTTTTAAAAAATTGACAACTAATCCCCTTTTCCCACTTTAAACAGTCGATCCAACAAAAAAGCTGAGGATCTCCTCAGCTTTTTTTTATTTTATCCTTTAGATGGTAGACACTATATGGCCGACCGTTTTTTTGATAAACGATTTCTTCAGCTAATCGGTTATCACTCACTAAATAATTCACATAATGTCTAACCGTCACATGTGATAAATTAGTGTCTCGCGTTAATTCATTAATTGTAAATGTTGAGGGATACGTCGTAATCACTTGAAAAATATGATGTAATGTTTTATACGAAATCCCTTTCTCTAGCTTATCTTTATCAAGTTTAGGCAACGTGGTTTTATCGATGGGTGTCATTTCTTTTTGGTACTGTTGATCAATTTGCCTTTGTGTCATAGACTCTATCGTTCGTTCTTTTTTTAAACGATAATTGTCTAAACTTTGTTTTAATCGTTCGTAACTAAATGGCTTCAAAACATAATCCATCGCTCCTAAGTTATAGGCTTTTTGGATGGCTTGGTTACTATCATTAGCAGAAATAACAATAACATCTACATCGGGATACTTTTGTTTGATTATCCCGACAAAAGGAATGGCATAAACCCCATCTGTTAATTTATCATCAATCATTACAAGCTTTATGGTTTCTTTATACTGTTCCAATTGGTTAAACGCTTCTTCCATATTACTTGCCATAGCTTGTACACTGAACTGATCGATTTTTTCAATATATTGCCGATTAATTTCACATACCATCGGATCATCTTCAATCAATAAAACAGAATATTTACTCATCAGATGCCTCCTTATATGTCTGAGTATAACGAATTTCATTTTTTACAATTTTAACCCCTGTGGCTTGAAGGCGTGATTCAAATACGCAATCCGTCATCAAATCAATAAGCAACTGATCATGTTTCTCATACAAAGTCGCCTTAACTCGCGTCACAGGTTGGCTACATATAAAATTGGTGATAATATATAGCGTCTTATTCCAAAGCACTGTATTATCAATTGACATCCGATCACTAATTTCACCTGAAACGATCAATTGAAAGGCGATATCTTTTTGCTTTAAACGCTCTGCCATGTCCATCAAGGTTCCTGCAATTGCTACATTATTTATTAATAATAATATTTTATTTACTTCACTTGTTTCATTAGCTAATAATTGGCTCAAATAACGTTTTAACTCCTTGTAATTTTCCAACTCACTCAAACCATAAATGGCATGTAGCTTATTTAAATAATCATGGTGATACTCCCGAATAATTTGGGCATAACGGGCAGTGGCATCCATTGAGCGCATGGTTTGTTCAATTTCCTCCACATTTTTTATGATATAAAAATCTCCAACATTCTCTTCTTTGACAATAATGGGCGACTTTGATACCAACCAGCGGGTATGATTCAGCTCTTGAATGCTCGTTCCATAATCACTTTGAGATAATTTTGGTAGCGCTACTGACAAGACCTCTGACTTTTCGATAGAAATGGTTTCTTTGACATAACGGTTTCGAAGGGTGACCGTTTGATCTTCGGAGGTGGCAATCATCCCCTCAAAAGAATTTTCAAGCATTGCATTACGTTCTTGTAAATGACGGGCAATCTCCCGGGGCTCCATATCAAACATTTGCTTTTTTAATGCCCGAGAGACAAAATAGGAAATCCCAATCCCTAAAGTAATTGCTAGTAATACCATGATCGTTAAAATAATCACCGATTCAACAATATGACGATAGTAGGTGTCAATCATTGTCCCTAAACTCACAACTCCTATCACGTCTTGCGTTCCAGGCTCAAAAACCGGAATATATGCCCGAATGGATCGCCCCATTGTACCGCTACCTATGTTAGTTGATACTTTACCAGCTAAGGCATCGTGATAATCATTATCCCCGATATAGGACAACCCAATAAGTGCTTTATTAGGGTGGGTTAACCGTGTTAAGTCTGGGGTAAAAAGGACGACATAGTCTAAATCATTAACCGCCTCAACCCGTGAAGCATATGTGACTAAACGTTCTGTCGATTCTTCTTGCTGCAAACTGTAAACCACATGCTCATTATTTGCAATGGTCTCTCCTATTTGTGTTAACCGTACTCGATATTCATTATCCAATTGTTGATATAAATACCAGTTAAACATGCCATATAAGCTAAGCGCAATAAATACAATGACAAAGGAAATACTTAATAAAATTTTTGTAAAAATTCGAGCATTCTCCCAAGACTCTCGTATGCGATTCATCCCCCACCTCTTTTTTCTTTTTTATAAATAAATGGACTGACTTCTTTTATTATACCCTAATTTGATTCCTAAATGAAAGAAACTAAATAATAGAAGAAGCCTGATTTAACAGAGGTTCCCTCCGTTAAATCAGGCTATAAAATAAAAATTATGGGTTTGAACGGTTCTGTTGCAAAGTTTTCCAAAAAATCTATTTTAACGTAAAATTT
>NZ_JBLOJT010000123.1:0-4645 GCF_047785745.1 Streptococcus pluranimalium
TTAAAAAACTGCTGGTCTGGTCCAGAGCATAAAGTGCAACTGAAACAGACATTCAGCAGTGGTTGTTTGAAACCTCTCCTTTAAACAAGTCTACAGGAGAAACACTAAAAAGAGTAAATCATGGAGCGTTCCTCCTAACCATTGCGTTAGTTAAGAGGTTACGACGATTTTATAGTGAGATTGAGCTTTATGCCCAGTCACTCCATTTCTAAGATAACTTATTTACTAGTGTAAATTCCTCATAGAGCAAGTAACTCCATCAAGCATTTAAGATTGACTCCAAACGACTAACCGACCTATCGTTTTCTCCAATTCTTTCCCTTGCGTATCATTTAACTTTTCCATTTTAGAATTATGTCCAGGAACAGTGCCAACATGCGTCTTCACTTGTCCTTCTTTATTAGACTTCCAAAACCAATTAATACTCATTGAAAATCAAAATCTGATATTGTCAAGTTTACCTTGATGAACTTTAGTTCTAGCTACGACGCTTTTTCTAGTCAGATTTTGATTTTCTTCGAGTATAATAATAGTTTTTTCATAAATTACCTAAAAAGCGACCACAGTCGCTGTTTTCTATAATATTAACTACGTTTACGTGCGATGAGATGGATTGGAGTTCCTTCAAAGCCAAAGGCTGCACGAATTTGATTTTCCAAGAAACGAAGATATGAGAAGTGCATGAGTTCTTCTTCATTCACGAAGATAACAAAGGTTGGTGGTTTAACCGCCACTTGAGTACCATAGAAAATTTTGAGACGTTTCCCTTTATCCGTCGGCGTAGGATTAATGGCAATGGCATCCATAATGACATCGTTAAGTACTGCTGACGGAATTCGACGATTCTGACTTTCACTGATACGCTTAATCATCTCAGGCAATTTATTGAGACGTTGTTTCGTTTCAGCTGAGACAAAAATAATTGGCGCATAAGTCAAGAACTGGAAATTGTCGCGGATATCCGCTTCCCATTGACTGACAGTATGGTTATCTTTTTTGATCGTGTCCCATTTATTAACAACGATGATAATCCCTTTGCCTGCTTCATGAGCAAAACCAGCAATACGCTTATCATAGTCTCGGATACCTTCTTCAGCATTAATGACCATAAGAACGACATCTGATCGGTCAATAGCACGCATGGAGCGCATAACAGAATACTTTTCTGTACTTTCGTAAATTTTACCAGATTTACGCATTCCTGCAGTATCAATCATGGTGTATTCTTGCCCTTCGCTGTCTGTAAAGTTTGTATCAATAGCATCGCGAGTTGTTCCAGCCACTGGACTAGCAATCACACGTTCTTCACCTAAGATGGCATTGATAAGACTTGATTTGCCAACATTCGGACGTCCAATCAAACTAAATTTGATGATATCTGGATTCTCCTCCTCATGTTCAGACGGAAGATTTTCCACAATGGCATCCAAAACATCACCTGTACCAATACCGTGAACAGATGATACTGGGAAAGGATCTCCTAGACCTAATGTATAGAAATCATAAATTTCAGCACGCATTTCCGGATTATCCACTTTGTTCACTGCTAGGATGACCGGTTTATTCGTTTTGTAAAGGATACGTGCGACATATTCATCAGCATCGGTCACACCTTCTTTGGCAGACACAACAAAAACAATAACATCGGCTTCTGTCATAGCAATATCAGCTTGATGCTTGATTTGTTCCATAAATGGTGCATCGACATCATCGATACCTCCTGTATCGATCAATGAAAACTGGCGATTAAGCCATTCAGCACTAGTATAAATACGGTCACGTGTCACTCCTTCCACATCTTCAACGATGGAAATACGTTCACCCGCAACACGGTTAAATAGCGTCGATTTCCCCACATTGGGACGTCCGACAATAGCAACTGTTGGTAAGGACATAATGTCTCCCTATCTTTTTCTATAATTATTTTGATAAGTTCCAAGGTGTACTTGATCCTTATCTTCTATTTTCACCCTGCAAGTGGGTCTCTTTAGCTAAAAAGCGTACACGCTCCATGACTCGTTTTGCCTGCCATGTTTCGTCTCCGTTTCGACCATTAGCCAATTTTCGTTCTAAATCCGCAAAACTGTAATTTGACGTAAAGAAAGTTGATAAGTTTTCTTGCATACGGTATTGCAGAATCACTTGCAAAACCTCGTCACGTACCCATGATGAGGTTTGCTCTGCACCAATATCATCAAGCACCAAAACTTCACTGGTTTTAACAGCATCAATCTCATCTTTGACCGAATCCGTTTTTATCGCATTTTTGATATCAATGGTAAAGCTTGGGTAATGCAGGATCGTTGTCAGGGCATTTTTCTTCTCTGACAACTCATGCGCCAAAGCTGCCATGAAAAAGGATTTTCCAACCCCCATATCCCCATAGAGATATAGTCCTTTCTGGTCAGGACTAGGGTACTGGCTAATAAAGTCAACCAAACTTTCATAAACATCTAGACGTTTAACATCATCCAATAAAACATCATCAAATGAAATGGATTTATAGGATTTTGGCAAACTAACCAGATTAATCCGATTTTCAATCGCTTTTTGTTCCTGCGCTTCTTTTAGCTCCCTTGTTTCCAAGTAGGTGACATCCGCATAGCCCTCATTCATGGTTAAAATAGGCTCGTAACCTTTGGCAATATAACTGTCTTCCTGATCTTGGAATTTACGACGTTCATTAATGAATTGATTAAACTTTGGTAAACTCCGTTTGATTTCATCTTGTGTCAAGCCATGTTGATTGATAAAAGTCACTACATCAGGATCTGACAAGATCAACTGGGTCACCTGGTTAGCATCGAAATGCCTAGAATGTCCCGACTTGTTTAAAGTTTGTCCTACTTTTTCCATGATCAGTCCTTTCTAAGGCGTTCCAAAGCCTTACGTCTTGCTTCCTCTAATCGTTTTTGTTCTTCATCAGACGTCTCATTTTGATAATCCTGATTGCTCCACTCAGGAATGTTAGGTTTTACTGATTGTTTCGAGGATGCTTGAGTTGATTTAGAGGTTCTATTTGAAAAATCGCGCATCTTTAAGACAGCTATTTCAGCCTTATTAATATCTTGATAGGCAAAGTCATTAGCTATCTTCATAGCGTATTTTTTATTCACATTGGCTGAATTGGTTTTCATGATGGTATAAAGCACAATAACATTGATCACTTCATCCAAAAACCCCATTTTAGCCAAGTCTAGAAGCAACTGCCTCTCATCATGTGTGATTGACGCTTTTCGTGTCTTCTTGATTTTCGCCAAGAAAACATCTGCCCTATCGAGCTTTGCTTGTTTGACAAGAATAGCTTCTTGAGCCGTTAATTCTCCTGATTTAACAGGAATTCCCTTAGATTGCTTTTTTTGGGTTTTCATTCTTGACAGAGAAATCGTCAAATTGACAGCCGTTTCCTTAGCTAGCAGATAAGTGTCATACCAGGTCATTTGATGATTTTCAGCGATACGATACAAGCCGATAACGTCTGATTTTTCTTGAGCAAAAGACAAGCCATCACGCTTCATCAGATTTTTAAAAGCTTCCAAATCAAAACTTTCTTTCGTATTGTTATTTTCTTTTAAAAGAGCAACTTGTCCTTGATCGTCAAAGACATCTGAAAATTTCTTAGACAAATTCTGAGCATTTTCTGGTAACACAAGATCAATCTCACCGACAGCGACTTCCCCAATTTTTTGTATCAACAACTGTCGATATAAAGAGACCTTCAAAAAAGCTTCGGTTGATAAGGGAGCTTTTAGATTGATCAGATAGGAGTCCCTATGCTGATAGAAAGCAACTAAGTCCATTGCTGTCAAGGTTGCCAACGCTGTTTCAAAAGCTGACATTCCCATCAACGTGTGGTTGAGAATCTCTGAAAACTTATGTTTTTTAGTGCCATCATCCTTAAAGACAACCAAATAATGATATAGACTGAAGGCATCTTGACCAATAATGGGATAATAACAGGTCATGAGAGCTTCCGGAGCCACATCGACAACATTACCTTTTACAAATGAAAATTCATCAATAGGTCTCATTAACTACCCTTTTTTCCACGAACACGATTGGTAATCTGTTGCAACAATTCTTCGATTTCATCAACATCTTTAAAACTACGGTATACGGAAGCAAAACGAACATAGGTGATTTCATCAAGCTCTGCTAATTCATCCATCACCATGTTACCAATAACTGTACTTGGAACTTCATTTTCATAGTTACTACGGATAGCCTGCTCGATTCGACTGATGACATTTTCGATGTCCTCACTCGAAACTGGGCGTTTCTGTGAACTCATGATGATACCATGTAAGATTTTATCTCTTGAAAAGGCTTCCCTAGTCCCATCTTTTTTGACCACCAATAGTGGTAGCTCTTCCACTCGCTCAAAGGTTGTGAATCTATTTTGACAATGATCACATTCGCGACGTCTTCTGATAGTTGTCCCCTCTTCGGCTTGACGACTATCAACGACACTAGATTTTGTAGTATGACATTTTGGACAACGCACAAAAAACACCCCATCTTTCTTTATATAATGACTACTAAAGCTTTATTTAAAAACTTCAAAAAAACAATTATTATAGTGAGCTTGTAATACTTAATTATAGCATATCTTGAAATAGAAATAAAACCACCAGACTGAACTGCA
>NZ_JBLOJT010000124.1:0-4580 GCF_047785745.1 Streptococcus pluranimalium
TTCATTACGTTCCTAAACATTATAACATCCCTAAAAAGATCGGAGTCAAATGGCAGATGGACGTTAAATTTGTCCCTAAACACTGTTATACAGGCACTATGCACTATGCCTGACAAGTTCTATCAGTACACTGTTATCGACGAAGCTAGTCGCGAGCGGTTCATCTTCCCTTTCAAGAAACAGTCCTCTCACTCTACTGTCCAGTTTCTTCAGATGGCCATTAAGTATTTTGGTTACCAGCCTCAAATCCTTCAAACCGATAATGGCTTTGAGTTCACTCATTTCAGGGAAACAAAGCAGATACACCCGCTTGATATCCTCTGTCAGAAACTAGGAATTGAGCACAAGTGTATTCGTCCTAGAACGCCTCGTCACAATGGCAAGGTGGAGCGCAGCCATCGCAATGACAATGAACGTTTTTACCAACATCTCCAGTTTTACTCTTACGAAAGCCTCAACAAACAAACGAAAGCCTATCTCTACAAATCAAACAGACTACCTATGCAGACTTTAGGCTGGAAATCTCCTATCGAAATCAGAAAAATCCTATCAGGAGCTAGCTCCTGATAGGATAACAAACCATTCTTCTTAAACAATTCTTTTTGGTCTCACATCATTGACAAATATTCAAAAATTTTAGTATTTCAATACCTAATGAATTGTCATTTCCAAGATACTTTCTTAATTTGACCATTTGGGGGTCTCAAAAATTTATGATCATGATTTTTATCAATCATCGTGGTCATTCATCTCATAATCGTTTAAATAAAAGCTATCAATCTGCATTACCGACCAGCGTCTTAAGACAGCTGGTTTTTTGACTATATTTAAAACTAACTGCTACTGTCTTATCACTTCAATAGTGATTTTTGAATAGCCCACAAAGCACTCTGATTTTTAATGGGCTCAAACAAGCCATTACCAGCTATATTTTTACGGCTCTATAATTTCTGTAGTGGGTAAAATCCACTACGGATGTGTACTGGCCCCCAAAAGTTGGACAAATCATTATTGCAAGGATTTAGTTCTGTATTGGACAGGACTAAGTCCTTTAGTTTTGCTTTAATGCGTTTGTTGTTGTCGTAAAAAATATAATCTGTAATAGCTTCTTCAAGCTCATCCAGCGATTGATAAGATTTCTCAAATCCATAAAATATTTCAGATTTGAGAATGTCAAAGAAAGATTACATCATCCCATTATCTGGACTATTTCCCTTGCGAGACATGGATGACAGAATACCTTTAGACTCTAGAAAATCATGGTAAGATTGGTGTTGGTATTGCCATCCCTGGTCACTATGAAGAATAGTTCCACTGTATGAATATGCTAGAAAAGCCTTCTCAAGCATGGTCTGAACCTGTTTCAAGTTAGGTGACCGAGACAGGGTAAAATCAATAATTTCACTGTTATAGCCGTCAAGAACAGGTGATAAGTAGAGTTTCCCTTCGGGTAAAGCAAACTCCGTCACATCGGTATAACATTTTTCATAAGGCTTAGATCCCTCAAACTGACGTTTAATCAGATTATCAGCCTTCTTACCCTCCTCACCTTTGTAAGAAGCATTCTATACACTACAGAACCAAACCCTTTCAATAATAATTTGTCTAACTGTTTGAAACAGTAGATGTTGAATCTCGATTTTTAATTTATTCAACTGCAGCTTTTAAGACATCTACTTTATCTAATCTTTCCCACGGAAGGTCAATATCTGTACGTCCCATGTGGCCATAGGCAGCTGTTTGTTTGTAGATTGGACGTTTCAAATCTAACATTTTGATAATGCCTGCGGGACGCAGATCAAATATCTCCCGAACTGCTTTTTCTAGTGTTGCTTCTGAAACCGTTGAGGTGCCGAAGGTATCAACACGAACAGATACTGGCTGTGCCACACCGATGGCATAAGCCAACTGAACTTCTGCTTTCTTGGCTAAACCTGCTGCTACAATATTTTTAGCGATGTAACGAGCTGCGTATGAAGCTGAGCGGTCTACCTTAGTAGCATCTTTTCCGGAGAATGCCCCACCGCCATGACGACTATAACCACCATAAGTATCGACGATAATTTTTCGTCCTGTCAAACCAGAATCCCCTTGTGGACCACCGATAACAAAGCGTCCCGTTGGATTAATGAAGAACTTCGTTTCATCATCAAGATACTGCTCTGGAATAACGGATTTGATCACTTCATTAATAACATCTTCACGGATTTGCTCATTTGTTGCTTCCGGGTCATGTTGCGTTGAGATAACAACAGTATCAACACGAACTGGCTTATCATTTTCATCGTATTCGACTGTCACTTGTGACTTGGCGTCTGGACGAAGATATGAAATTGCTCCAGACTTGCGCAATTCTGCTAATTTACGAACCAATTGATGTGATAATGCAATTGGTAGAGGCATGAATTCAGGTGTTTCATCAATGGCAAACCCAAACATAAGCCCCTGGTCACCAGCTCCAATCAAGCTTAAATCATCTTTATCCCCTTCACGAACCTCAAGCGCTTGGTTAACACCTTGGGCGATATCTGCTGATTGTTCAACCAGCGATGGATGGACACCAACAGATTCAGCTGCAAAGCCATACTCTGCATTAGTGTATCCAATCTCAGCAATGGTATCACGGACCACACGGTTAATATCCACGTAGGCTGATGTTGAAATTTCACCGAAAACATGAACTGATCCTGTGTAAACAACCGTTTCTGCTGCCACATGGGCATCCGGATCTTGCTCTAAAAGTGCATCTAAAATCGCATCCGAAATCTGGTCTGCAATCTTATCCGGATGTCCTTCCGAAACTGACTCAGACGTGAAAAGTTTACGTTCTGACATAAAAAATGTCCCCCTTAAAAAATGTTTACTACAGGAAATGTCCTGCGACATGTTACTAGGTTACAAAGAACTAGCCTTTCATACTCAAAACAGAGTGTGGATGCAGAAAAAGTTTTCTAATCGAGGCAGATGATCTGAAGGTAGAACTAGAGTTCACCGAAGTCGACTAACGAAGAGTAGAAATCTTTTAATCATCCAGACTATCTTATCGGGACTTAATAACGCCTAATATTGTACCATAAAAATCATTTTTATTAATCTTTTTAGCAAAATTTAGGAAAATTACTGACAAGTCAAATGCCTTATACTATACTAACAGTATGAAAACCTACGAACGTATTTACCAACGCTTATTAAAAGAAAATTTTATTACTGGTGAGACACTGGCTCGAGAATTGGATATCTCAAGAGCAGCTGTTTGGAAAGCTATTAAAACTTTAGAAGATACTGGTATCCAGATTGAGGCTATTAAAAAAAGAGGATACCGTATTCTATCTGGGGATTTACTGTTACCTGATGTCATTTCCAATACCTTAAACCTTCCTGTTAGCTACCTAACTTCCAGTGAATCAACACAACAAGATGCTAAAACGGCCGCTCTCAATGGAGCTCAAGCACCTCATCTCTATCTAGCTTCTAATCAAACAGCAGCCCGAGGAAGACTAGGCCGTCATTTCCATGCTGATAAAAACGGTGGTATCTATATGACACTCCATCTCAAACCTAATGCATCCTATGATAAATTGCCACCCTATACGGTTTTAGTGGCGTCTAGCATTGTTAAAGCCATCTCAAGACTAACTGATAAATCTCCTGAGATTAAGTGGGTTAATGATATCTTCTTAGACGGTAAAAAAATTGCTGGCATTCTCTCAGAAGCTGTCACTTCTGTTGAGACAGGGCAAGTTACTGATATCTTTATTGGCGTTGGTCTCAATTTCCATATATCAACGTTTCCTAATGAGTTAGATGGTATCGCTGCTTCTCTTTTCACAGAAACACCAAATATTACTCGTAATGATCTGACTTGTGAAATTTGGAAACTCTTCTTTAACATCCCAGAGCATGACCATATCAAAGTTTACAAAGAAAAATCACTTGTCTTACATAAACAAGTGACTTATGAAAAAGATAACCAAATTATTACTGCCAAAGTTTCAAATATCACTGACCAAGGACACTTAATCTTAGAAACAAACAATGGTCAAAATGTGACATTAGCTAGTGGCGAGGTTAGTCTTTCTTCTTGGTAAATTGCTCCAAAAAGCGTTTTGTAAATCGTGAGACTAACTGAACACGACGAAGATTTCTCAGTAACATCAATCCCCAGAAAAAGGCTAGTAAATAATTACCAGTTATCATAGCTTGATTAAAAAAATAAGTTTCAAGTGCACAGATTAGTGCCACGACAAAAAATTGTGAATAAGGCATGGTGATATTATAACAAAAAGAAATAATCTGAGCAAAAGTCTATTCTTAATAAGAGAATTTTAACTGTAGCGTTACAATAGATGTGAGACCTAGAAGACAAACAAGAAGAAACCTTGTAAGATAGGAGTACCACACACCCATCAAAAAGGAATCTTCTCATGACTAGTATATCACAAAACAATCGCTACTTGCCACATACACTCAATACCCGCTATCATGCCGTTAAAACTTATCGAAATGGTGCCTCAGTTGACTTCATCTGTCGACGATATAAGGTATCAAAAACCTCTCTTATGCGCTGGAATAAACGATTT
>NZ_JBLOJT010000125.1:0-4555 GCF_047785745.1 Streptococcus pluranimalium
ACTCTTTTTAATCAAAGGGAGTTTTTCCCCACTCCCAATGATATGAAAAAGAACCTTGTCGTAACAAAGTTCTTTTAACTGTTAGCTCTGTTAGAGAACGATTTGATTATAAGACGTATTGAAAGCTTTATGAATATCGTCAGAAGCATCATCATAGCTACTTTCATCTTCTAGGACAGCATTAACAATTGTACGCTCTGTTGCTTCAGCATCTGTACAAGTTACTAGTGTTAACTCACTTTGACCTACATGATCATCGATGACAGCTACTTCTGTAGGTGCTACAACATGGACATTAGTGATTTTGTAAGTGTAGACCTTGTCCTTGTCTGTCAGATAGATTTTCATACCATTTTTAGCACGATCAAGTGGTGAGAACAGCATTTCAGACGAACCAGTCATGCCAAAAACATGGTGACTAGCTAATGCGTAGTTATTTTCCCCACCCATGACTTGGTTTTCCTTCATCGTTCCAGCACCATAGGTTAGTTCTGTATTACCTAGACCTTTAAAAATGGGAAGATTAATGCCGATATCTGGTATTGCTATGCCACCGATAACAGGTAAAAGTTGTGCATCCATCTGTGCAGCTAACACAGACTCTGTACTGATAGATTGAACATCATCAAAATCAAAGCTCGTTTTAGCTTTTTTATTTTTCTCAATCGTTTCTTTACTGACATGCTCAACTTGATATTTATTAGTATTTCTAGCGATAAGGCTATTACGAATCGATTTATTAAAGATTAAAGCAATTCCAACAACAATTAGTAGAACGACAAGCAGATTTCTTAAGAATCCACTTAATTTAGATTTCTTTTTTTGAGCCATTTTAGTCCTCAGCCTTTCCAAGTATAACTATTTCTTCAGCAGTTTCCGCCTCAACCAAGGCAAATGTTACTAATTTTGATGTTTTTTCGAGACGCATGAGCCGAACTCCCATTGTTGAACGACCTGTTTGAGAAATATTTGAAACGTTGGTACGGATCACAACTCCTTTATTAGTAATAAGCATGACATCTTCTTCACCTGATACAGTCACAAGTCCAGCTAACGGCCCATTCTTATCAGTAAGATTGGCTGTTTTGATCCCTTTACCACCACGACCCTTAGTTGGATACTCTCTAGCAGGTGTTCGTTTACCATATCCTTTTTCCGTAACAACAAGAACCTCTTGATCATCAGTGATGGTTGAAGCACCAACAACATAATCTTCATCACGGAGTTTAACCCCACGAACACCGGCTGCGACACGTCCCATGCTTCGAACAACAGATTCGTTGAAACGGACAGAATAACCAGCTGTTGTCCCGATAATAATGTCATCATTACCAGTTGTTACTAAAACATTGATCAATTGATCATTGTCTTTGAGAGTCAGAGCTTTGAGACCATTTTGGCGAATGTTATCAAATTCGGAAGTTGGCACACGTTTGACCACACCTGCATAAGTTGTAAAGAAGAAATAATAATCTTTTATATCCTCCTTACGAGCGTTAATCATGGTTTGAATGAATTCACCTTCGTCTAATTTTAAGAGATTGACAATAGGTAGTCCCTTAGCTGTACGACCATATTCTGGAATCTCGTAGCCTTTAAGTTTATAAACGCGACCCAAGTTCGTAAAGAACAAGAGTGTATCATGAGTACTTGTTGATACCAGCTGGCTAACAAAATCATCATCATTGACACCTGTCCCTTGTACGCCACGGCCACCACGTTTTTGAGCACGGAATTCATCTTGAGCAAGACGCTTGATGTAACCTTTATTTGAAAGGGTGATAAGGACATCTTCTTCTTCAATTAAGTCTTCATCTTCTAAGGATAAGACTTCACCAACCATCAATTCAGTACGACGATCATCGCTAAATTTACGTTTAACTTCGTCTAATTCTTCCTTGATGATAGTAATGACACGTTCTGGTTTAGCTAAAATATCAGTCAAGTCAGCAATTAGCTTCAAGAGTTCATCGTATTCTGACTGGATTTTATCACGTTCCAAACCTGTCAAACGACGAAGACGCATATCTAAGATGGCTTGGCTTTGACGTTCACTCAAGTCAAAACGAGTCATCAATTCAGCTTGAGCTTCACTGTCGGTTTGGCTGTTACGGATAATAGCAATAACTTCATCCAAATAATCAAGAGCAATCAACAAGCCTTCTAAGATATGAGCGCGACTTTCGGCTTTGGCTTTATCAAATTCAGTACGTCTGACAATCACTTCTTTTTGGTGAGCAATGTAATTATCCAAAATTTGACGCAATGTCAAGATTTTAGGGACACCTTTTTCAATAGCTAACATGTTAAAACTAAAATTAGTTTGCAGGCTAGTCATTTTAAAGAGATTGTTTAAGATAACATTGGCTGATGCATCACGCTTGACTTCAATAACGAAGCGCACTCCTTCGCGACTAGATTCATCGCGAACAGCAGTGATACCTTCAATACGTTTTTCTTGTGCAAGTTTAACAATGTGTTCGTGAACTTTTGTCTTATTGACCATATATGGAAATTCAGTAACCACAATGCGCTCACGTCCGGTCTTGGTCACTTCAATCTCTGTTTTAGAACGAAGAACAATAGACCCTTTCCCCGTTTCATAAGCACGATGAATGCCAGATTTCCCCATGACCATAGCTCCTGTTGGGAAGTCTGGTCCAGGAAGGACTTCCATCAAATCACGTGTCGTGACTTCAGGATTGTCCATAACCAATTTCACCGCATCGATGGTTTCGCCCAAGTTATGAGGAGGGATATTAGTTGCCATACCAACGGCAATACCTGTTGCTCCATTGACTAAGAGGTTAGGGAATCGCGCTGGTAATACTAAAGGCTCACGCTCACTTCCATCATAGTTATCCTGAAAATCAACGGTATTTTTATTGATATCACGTAGCATTTCAAGAGCAATTTTGCTCATGCGAGCCTCAGTATAACGTTGGGCAGCGGCACCATCACCATCCATTGAACCAAAGTTACCGTGACCATCAACAAGCATGTAACGGTATGACCACCACTGTGCCATACGAACCATGGCATCATAAATAGAGCTATCACCGTGTGGGTGATATTTACCCATGACATCACCAGTGATACGAGCTGATTTT
This sequence comes from Streptococcus pluranimalium, assembly GCF_047785745.1. Classification (GTDB taxonomy): domain Bacteria; phylum Bacillota; class Bacilli; order Lactobacillales; family Streptococcaceae; genus Streptococcus; species Streptococcus pluranimalium_B. Next base: position 3,111 of record NZ_JBLOJT010000125.1, read on the forward strand.
TTATGTGGTTTATCAGGAGTGACACCTAATTCGTTCATTCCATACAGAATGCGACGATGAACAGGTTTTAATCCATCTCTAACATCTGGAAGTGCGCGTGCCACGATAACACTCATGGCATAGTCAATAAAGCTAGTTTTCATTTCGCTAGTCAGATTGACGCTAACAAGATTTTTATCTTCCATTTTCATCTCTTTCTTTAAGTCTTTACCTTTATTATTATACCATAATTTTTGCTAACAATGGACACTTTACTTATTCTTATAAGAGACAGTTAATTTTAAATTTCAATTTTTTTCAGAAAACATATCAGTTGTTTGAATGGATTTTCACTAATTTTCTTAGATTTATCTAGAAATACGTGACATCAAGCTTTTAAAATGTTAGAATACAATTGTATGGGGAGACGCCCCAAAAAAAATAAGGAGATGTTTAGATAATGACTGCAACTAAACAACACAAAAAAGTTATCCTTGTCGGCGATGGTGCCGTAGGGTCATCTTATGCTTTCTCACTTGTTAACCAAGGTATCGCTCAAGAACTTGGTATCATCGAAATTCCACAATTGTTCGATAAAGCTGTCGGAGATGCTGAAGACCTTAGCCACGCCCTTGCTTTCACATCACCTAAAAAAATCTATGCAGCTCAATATTCAGACTGTGCTGACGCAGACCTCGTAGTTATCACTGCAGGTGCGCCACAAAAACCAGGTGAAACTCGCCTTGACCTTGTTGGTAAAAACCTTGCAATCAACAAATCAATCGTTACTCAAGTTGTTGAATCAGGCTTCAATGGTATCTTCCTTGTCGCTGCTAACCCAGTTGACGTTTTGACTTACTCAACTTGGAAATTCTCTGGATTCCCTAAAGAGCGCGTTATCGGTTCAGGGACATCACTTGACTCAGCTCGTTTCCGTCAAGCACTTGCTGAAAAACTTGATCTTGACGCTCGTTCAGTTCATGCCTACATCATGGGTGAGCACGGTGACTCTGAATTTGCTGTATGGTCACACGCTAACGTAGCTGGTGTTAACCTTGAAAACTTCCTTAAAGATGTTCGTAACGTTGACGAGGCTGAACTTGTTGAACTCTTTGAAGGTGTTCGTGATGCAGCTTACTCAATCATCAACAAAAAAGGCGCGACATTCTATGGTATCGCTGTAGCTCTTGCACGTATCACAAAAGCTATCCTCGATGATGAAAATGCAGTACTTCCACTTTCAGTATTCCAAGAAGGTCAATACCCAGGTGTTGAAGATGTCTTCATTGGTCAACCAGCAGTTATTGGTGCACACGGTATTGTTCGCCCAATCAACATTCCATTGAATGATGCTGAACAACAAAAAATGAAAGCTTCTGCAGATGAGCTTAAAGCTATTATTGATGAAGCATGGAAAAAACCTGAATTCCAAGAAGCTTCAAAAAACTAATATTATAATCTAAAAA
>NZ_JBLOJT010000126.1:0-4537 GCF_047785745.1 Streptococcus pluranimalium
GATATTCCATTGTAAATGATGGGATTTAGCGGTATACTGTAAGTGGCTCATTAGGACTACCTCTTGTTTGTTTTATCACTTACAGTATAGTCCTTTTGGGCTTTTTATTGTCGTTGAAAATCAACTAGCACCACGAGTCTTCTATGTATTAAGACATTCTGTATAATCTAATAAAGCCTAAGATCCTTATAGGGGTCCTAGGCTTTTATCTTTTAATGAACTGTTTGAGGCTGTAGATAAGAGAAATTTTGCTCGTGGAGTAGAGCAAGTCGAAGTTAGTTAAAAAGACTATGTCATAAGTTTTGTTTACAATCGTAGACTGACTAAAAGTCCGGAAAAACCAAGCAGAAGAAAAATAAGAGATAAGAATTTTCTAATAAAAACAGAGGTGAAGATCGGACTAGCGAGAAGCAGAAGACCTAAAATTAGGAAACTTAGTCCTGACAGGAGTGTTGCTTGGCCTATGCCTGTCTGTTGGAGCTGATAAGCAGATATCAAGCGAAGGATGCCGACGACCAGAACCCAGTAGGCGATGATAGTGATGACGAGACGGCTAAGAGAGAAGGCTGAACTACCGAGTAGGATGAAACCAAATACGACTGTCACAACTGCTTGAAGGAGCTGCCAGATGTTTCGTCTGGACTGGTTACTGCGGAAATAGGTGAGCAGGCTTTGGATTCCCCAGACAAAAATCATGAGAGCCAGTAGCCAGCCGATGGAGGCAATGGCTGAGAGGGGTTGGTAAAAGAGGTAGAAGTCTAGTAAGAGTGAAAAGAGGCTAGGGATTAGTGTTATGATTTTCATAGAAAACTCCTTTGTTTGCAGTATTATAGTCAATAAAGGTCAAATTGTCAAAAATCTACGGTCGAGCTTCCTTTATCTAAAAATGTAAATGCTTGCAAAATCGAGGTATAATCGTTAGGATAGAGTTAGGAGGATATTTTGATGAAAATGTTGCATACTTGTATCCGAGTGCAAGACTTGGATGCGTCTATTGGGTTTTACACGACGGCTTTTCCACTAGAAGAAGTGCGTCGTAAAGACTTTCCAGAACATAAGTTTACGCTTGTTTTCTTGAAAACACCAGATGAATCATTTGAGATTGAATTGACCTATAATTATGACCATGGTCCTTATGAGATTGGTGATGGTTATGGACATTTGGCTGTTGGTGTGGAAAATCTTGAAGAAACCCATGACCAACACAAGGCATCTGGCTTTGAAGTCACAGACCTAAAAGGATTACCAGGACAAGACCCACATTATTACTTTGTCAAAGATCCAGATGGCTACAAGATTGAAGTTATTCGCTTAAAAAAATAGAGTTATCATATTGACAACATAAGAACCGCTGACCATTAACTACTGAGATTGTCTAATGGTCGGCGGTTTTTAATCAGATAGTCTTGTAAATTAACTTTGCTACCCTTGGATTCCTGATTTCTAGGCTCGGGTTTCAAAAGCTCGTCAGATAGGTTATGGAGACGTTGAAGCAAGAGCACTTTGAACATCATGAGATAGTCTAGGTGAGGACGACCGCCACGACTGAATAACTCTGATAACAAAGGAAGAAAAATAGTCCAATCCATAATGGCATCCAAACGTTCTAAGGGATTACCTTTCTCTGATAGTTTTGACAAGAGTTTTTCATCGTCTGTGAGTAAATGCATGACAGCTCTCCTCATTACTTTTGATTCTATTATCTTATTTTTGGGAAATTTAGGGAGTTTTTAGAGGTGCCCTTATTGATAATGCCATTTTTTCTGACATAAAATCTGAAAAATAATCAAAAAACTAAGAAAAAACTTGACATAAATATTCTGAAAATTTATACTACTTTGGTAAGCAAAAATTTTAAGTCATGAAAGGAAACATCTATGGTATCAGGAAAAGAATATGTTGCTAGTGTTTTTGAAAAAGTAAAAGAGCAAAATGCTCATGAAGAAGAATTTTTACAAGCAGTTGAAGAAGTCTTTCAATCTCTTGTTCCTGTTTTCGACAAATATCCAAAATATGTTGAAGAAAACCTTTTAGAACGCTTGGTAGAGCCGGAACGTATCGTTTCTTTCCGCGTACCATGGGTTGACGACAAAGGTCAAGTGCAAGTTAACCGTGGCTACCGTGTGCAGTTTTCATCTGCTATTGGTCCTTATAAAGGTGGTCTTCGCTTCCACCCATCTGTTAACCAATCCATCGTTAAATTCCTTGGTTTTGAACAAATCTTTAAAAATTCATTGACTGGTCAACCAATTGGTGGTGGTAAAGGAGGATCAAACTTTAATCCTAAAGGCAAATCTGATCTTGAAGTCATGCGCTTTACACAAAGCTTTATGACAGAATTACAAAAACACATCGGTCCAGATACTGATGTTCCTGCAGGCGATATCGGAGTAGGTGGTCGTGAAATTGGCTATATGTTTGGTCAGTACAAACGTCTCAATGGTTATGAGAATGGTGTTCTGACAGGTAAAGGGCTTACTTATGGTGGGTCACTTGCGCGTACAGAGGCTACTGGTTATGGTGCAGTTTACTTTGCTGAACAAATGCTCAAATCATGTGGAGATGATTTCCAAGGTAAGACAGCTATTGTGTCTGGCTCAGGAAACGTTGCCATTTATGCGACTGAAAAATTACACGAGTTAGGTGCTAAGGTCGTTGCTGTATCAGATTCATCTGGTTATGTTTACCACGAAGCCGGTATCAATCTTGAAACACTTAAAGAGTTAAAAGAAGTTAAGCGTGGCCGTATTAGTGAATATGTAGACAGTCATTCAGACGCTGTCTTTACACCAGTTGGTGGTGATTCCATTTGGACCATTAAAGCTGATTTGGCCTTCCCATGTGCAACGCAAAATGAACTTAATGAAGAAGATGCCAAAGCTTTGGTGGATAATGGTGTTGTAGCAGTGACTGAGGGAGCGAATATGCCTTCAACGCTTAAAGCGATTGACGTTTTCCACGAAGCCGGTGTATTATTTGGACCAGCTAAGGCGGCCAACGCAGGTGGTGTAGCTGTTTCTGCATTGGAAATGGCTCAAAATAGCCAACGTTTGCCATGGTCATTTGAAGAAGTGGACAACAAACTCAAAGATATCATGAAAGATATCTTTGAGAGTGCTGCTGACGCTGCCAAAGAATTTGATGCTGAAGGCGATTTGGTCGTAGGAGCTAACATCGCTGGATTCCTTAAAGTAGCAGAAGCCATGTCAGCGCAAGGTGTGGTCTAAAATCATAAGAATATGAGAGTGGGACAATAATCGGTCATTCGTCAGAATGCGATTCCCCTCATGCTTTCATTTCTATGTTTGGGCTAAAACGGTCTATTTCTAGACCGTTTCTCTCCCACCTCCGTAAAGTTTAGTAGAACTATAAAAGTTGATGACATGAGCGAATTAGAGCCAACTCAACCACTGCGTTTTGCTTGACAATAGAAAATGAATAGAGAGGTTTGGACTTTTGTCCCAACCTTTTTTAGCAAAGGAGACTAAAATGACAAGAATAACGACAGATACCATCCTTTTCGCGATGGATAAGACTAATCAGCCAGTTGCAAGAGCCAAGAGTGGAGATCGTGTTACTTTTGAAACCTTGGATTGTTTCTCAAATACGGTAACATCAGAAAAAGATGTGGTTAGCCATATTGACATGGATCAAGTGAACCCAGCAACAGGGCCCTTATTTATTGAAGGGGCGCAAGCGGGTGATACGCTAAAAGTAACAATTCATTCTATTGCAATCGAAGAACAGGGCGTCGTCATTGCCTCGCCAGGTTTTGGACAATTTGCCAATGAAGTGACCGAGGAAGAAACTCTTATCTGCCAAGTTACCAATGATAAGGTTCTATACAAAGGTTTAGGATTACCCCTAAGAAAAATGATTGGCGTCATTGGAACAGCTCCAGCTGGTGAACCAGTCAATACCGGAACGCCGCATGATCATGGTGGTAATATGGATACGACGGTTATTACAGAAGGTTCCATCCTTTATTTACCAGTCAATACAGAAGGCGCTCTTCTAGCTATGGGAGACGTCCATGCGACCATGGGAGATGGCGAAATCATGGGATCTGGTTTAGAGATTCCAGCGGTCATCGAGGTCACTGTCGAAGTGCTTAAAAATTGTGATCACCCTCTGCCAATGGTTGAGACCAAGGACAAGTGGATCACGATTGCCTCTCGCCAGACGATGGAAGATGCGACGAAACTAGCCTTGGACAATATGAACAGCTTTATCCGATCGCAGTCAGATCTGACCTTTAACCAAGCTGGTATGTTGCTATCGCTAGCAGGCGATGTGGTTGCCAGCCAGCTTGTAAACCCCAATGTCACCATGAGAGTAGAGTTGCCGAAATCTATTTTTGAAAAATAAGATATCACAAGATTATAGTGTATTTGTGAATCTGATCGTTCAAAAGTTCGCTAAAAGTATTTGAAAAAGCGGCTCTTCGTCAACTGTAGTGGGTGACTTATCATTAACATCTAGAGAGAATCGTTCCGGTTCTCTCTTTTTGAGTGTTTAAAGCGATGAGTATTTTGGT
>NZ_JBLOJT010000127.1:0-4473 GCF_047785745.1 Streptococcus pluranimalium
ATGAAAAAAAGATTAACGATAACGCTTAGTGAATCTGTGCTTGAAAATCTTGAAAAAATGGCGAAAGAAATGGGGTTATCAAAATCTGCAATGATTTCAGTTGCCTTGGAAAATTACAAGAAAGGTCAAGTAAAATAAAAAAAAGCCGAGCTGGCAGGCGGGGCTTTTAGATATATTGTACTTGGGTATATTATACTTTATGGCTAAAGAAAAATCAAGATACTTTACTTTTTTGCTCTATCCAGAATCGATTCCGAATGATTGGGAGTTGAAGCTTGAAACTCTTGGAGTGCCGATAGCAGTTAGTCCGCTTCACGATAAAGACAAGAGTAATGTTGAGGGGCAGAAATATAAAAAACCTCACTATCATGTGCTTTATATTGCTAAAAATCCAGTTACTGCAGATAGCGTGCGTTGGAAAATCAAGAAATTGCTTGGAGAAAATAGTTTAGCAATGGTGCAAGTTGTTCTAAACGTTGAAAATACATACTTGTATTTGACTCATGAGAGCAAAGATGCAATTGCTAAGAAAAAACATGTTTATGATAAGGCTGATATAAAGCTTATTAATAATTTTGATATTGATCGCTATGTAACCTTAGATGTTGAAGAAAAAGCAGAACTTTTCAATGTGGTGGTTTCTCTTGTTCGTGCATATACACTTCAAAATATTTTTGACTTGTATGATTTTATCGATGAAAATGGGGAGGCTTACGGATTAACTATAAATTTGGTTAACGAAGTTATTTCGGGAAAAACTGGTTTTATGAAATTGTTGTTTGATGGAGCGTATCAGCGTAGTAAGCGGGGTAAAGTCGATCGGAAAAATGATAAGATGTACGATAATGAGTGATAAGAATAATAAAAATGAGTTATATTTATAACTCATTTTTTCTTATAACTTGAGAAAGATAGAAATAATAGGGTCAGGAAAATGAGCGGTAAAATAATTTGTTTTGTATTATTTTCAACAAAATAACTCACTATAAAAAAAGTTATAACCAGAATTAAAATGATGTTTTTAATGTGCTTTTTCATGTAATATATTTCGCCTTTTATTCAAAACATTCTGAGTAAACACTACCTAATGAAAATAATTCTATAAGTACTTCTCGTCCGCTAACGTTGGCGGCGGCTGCTGTTATCGCAGCTTTGGCAGCTGTAAGTTTTGCTTTAGTCGCTTTAAACTTGTTGTAGAGACCTATGGTTTTATATACAAATTTAGCGGTACCTCCTAAGGCTTTTAATGCACCTTTTGCTTTGGCGATTTTTGCTGGAGTAAGATTTACAAGCAATGCAATACCTACAGCAGAAATACATCCTACGGCTCCTCTTCTTTGCCTTATTTTATCACTTACTTTTATTTGGGTAATTCCATTTTCATAAAAATATTGATTTATACTTTCTGAACCACTTGCTATTGTTTCATCCGGTATATTTTCAATTGCATTTAAAATTTTAATTTCTTCTTCTCCTAAAATTAATGTCCCGTCGTCAAAGAATTCTACATCTCCAGATGAGAGTTCTGTTGAATGGTTGTTTTCTACTAAGGGTATATTGGCAATACTGGCATCTATATTTTCATCTGCAAAGGCGATGAAAGAGGGTGTATTTGATAGGGTTAATAAAGCAATGAGGATTAATGTGATGGTTTTTGTGAATTTTTTTGCCATGATTTTTATTCCTTATCTTTAAAATAACTAATGGTATCTATGTTGGCGGTGTTTGTGATAAGAATTTTAGACGTTATTATTTTCCGTATTTTATCCTTTCTAGTCTAAAATTCTGTTACCGCTTTCATTTTATAAACAAATTAGTTAAAAGTCAAAGAAAATGATGTTGATTTAGCTATCTTTTTCTGATGTTGGAGACGTATTTTTATTGGTTATTAGTCATTTTGAAAAAATGACTTTGGTCGACTTGAGGAAGTCGGCCGACATGACAAAAATGTCCTTGTGGTTCGAGGGCTTTTTTGTTATCTCGCCACCTTTTCTTTGTGGCGAGGGAAGCCGTCTGCAAGACCCTTCGGAGAACGCACATTTACGAAGTAAAGTATAATGCGTTATACTTTACATGGAAGTTGTGCCGAAGTTGTGCCGAAAATGTGCTAAACTACTAGCTAAGATGTTAGGGATTTAGGCAAGCAATAGCCTGGGCGGCTTGCATGTCATTCGCTATTCGAATGACCACCTGGGAAGGAACTGAAGGATGAGTTATCTCGTAGCAAGAATGCAAAAAATGAAAGTCGGAAACCTTGGTGGAGCTTATAGGCACAATGAACGTGTTTTTGAGAATCACTCGAACAAAGATATAGACACGAGCAGGTCGCACCTCAACTATGAGTTGACGGATCGCGACCGCTCTGTGTCGTATGAAAAGCAGATTAAGGATTACGTGAATGAAAAGAAGAGCTCTAAGCGAGCTATTCGGAAAGATGCGGTTTTATGTGATGAGTGGATTATCACGTCTGATAAAGATTTTTTTGAGAGGTTAGACCAGGAGCAGACCAGGGCATTTTTTGAGACTGCTAAAAATTACTTTGCTGAACGTTATGGCTTAGAAAATATTGCTTATGCTAGCGTACATTTGGACGAGAGTACCCCTCACATGCATATGGGAGTAGTACCTATGGTGGATGGAAAATTGTCGTCTAAGGCTGTCTTTAACCGTGAAGAATTAAAGGCTATTCAAGAAGAACTGCCAAAATATATGAATGAGCAGGGTTTTGAGTTGTCACGTGGGCAATTAGGAAGTGATAAGAAACACCTTAGTGTAGCTGATTATAAGGCTAAAATTGGGAAAGAAGCTCTGAATAGAGAATTATTAGGGCTGGGTGCTCCTCGTTATTGGCACAAAGAAGAGGATAGACCAGCAACTGCAGAAGAGATAGCAGGTTATGAAAGTTTAGCCTCGTTGTTTGCTGAAGAGGAAATGAAACTACGTGAAGCAACGTTGGAAGAGCGTTTCACATGGCTAGATAGCCATAGAAACGATTTAAAGGGCGATTTAAGCCATTTAGAGGAGTTGGTGGATAAAAAGATTGAGGAATATACTAGAATCGATTCTGAGGCCTCTGAGAGGCTCTCAGAGCTATCTGAGTTAAAATCCAAGATAAATAGTTGTCGAAAAGAAATAAAGTCCTTAAAAGGCGATTCTGAGCGTTTGAGCGAGAATGTTATTCAACTGGAGAGAGAGCATAGGGAAAAAACGCAACTGCTAATTGAACAAAGCAGAAACCTAGAAAAGATTTCTTATCACGATTTAGACAGACGACAAGAGGCTGATAGATTACGTGAAGAACTGGAGCAAGCAACCCCTAAGTTATTTGGAGGTAGTTTTAATTTTAGTGCAGATTTTGTGGATCGCTTGAAAACATTTATGGTAGATGTGGTCGGAAAGTTAGAGCAAGCAGTCAATCAGAATGAAGTGCTTAGAAAAGCTCTAGCAGGTATGAAGTCAGCTAAGGAGAGGGCTGAAAGAGAGTTGTCTCAGGAAGAATGGAAAAATCAAAGATTAGAGATAGATAATCAAAATTTGAGACAAGAGAACAAAGAGTTGAAAGGCTCTAAAGACCTTTTGGAAGACATTCAGGAGGTTATTACGGAGAAAGAGGTTGATAGCCTTAATAAGCGTTTAGAAGAGCTTAGAAGGTCACGAGAAGTCTCTAGAGGGTGGAATGAACCAAGGAAGTCCAAAGGGCGGAGTATCTGAGCGATTTATGCCGAGAAAACTCTTGTCAGTAAGCTAGACGAATTTAGACTAAATTTGACGAGTTGTCAGGCTGGAAAGCTGACGACCGACAAATTAGGAAAAAAGCAGTCTAGGTTACTTGCTGACAAGAGGAAATTGGAATAAAGTAAGCGACTAGCGTAGGTAGGATTTTGAAAGGTTATAGGGTCATGATATAATAACCAATGCTGAAGCAAAACCTTCCGCAAGTCTATGCGAAAGGAGGTGTTATACATGCATTATATCTTTGACGTCTTACTTGCTATCATGGCAGAAGTAGCTGCACACTACATCTGCAAATGGCTAGATAACAAGGACAATCGCTGACGCTAGCCTACCCGTTAATCTTTTAAGAACGTAAAAAAAGCCCCGAAGTACATTGGACCGTCTTCGGGGCTTTGGTGCATACATGCACTATATCTTTGCGAAAATATTATATCACGTGGGAGAAGCACGTGTCAAAAAGTTGGTGCTGGGAAGGAAAAATTTGGGGTGATTTTTCGCCAGAAAAATCTAAAAATCTGGGGGGGCTACTACGACCCCCCATATAGTGCCGAGTGCCAAATTAAGAAAAAAAGTGCCTTGAACCCTTTTGTATCAAGGTTTTATGAGGGGTGAAATCTCGGCGAGTTTTCGGCGAGTTTTTTGGCGAATTCGGCGAGTTTTTGAAAAATAATGCGAAAAAAATTGCATTTAATGCGTAATTTTGTTAATATAAATTTATAAAATTTTGAGAGGTGGCTT
>NZ_JBLOJT010000128.1:0-4142 GCF_047785745.1 Streptococcus pluranimalium
GGTATAAATAATTATGAAAACACAGTCTAAGGGCTGTGTTTTTGGTATAATAAAAAGGAGAATATGTTAAGAGGTTTATAGTATGACGATAAAAGTATATGCCATTGATAAGTCAGTTGAGGAACGAGATCTTGATGCCAATCAGATAGATAACATTAGAAAGTTGTTTAATTTTTTGATCGGAGAAAATCGGTCACATTTGTCTGTTCAATGTATTTTACCATCCGAAAGTCAGACAAGAGATTCAATATTATTTGAATTTAAAAATTATAGTCCTAAGGATAAATTTAACTTTAGGAAATTTGCTGATAAATTGCTAGAAGCAGAAACAAATGAAGATGGAAGGCGAAATGAAACTATTCGTACCGGTTTTCTTTTTCTTGAACAAATTGGTAGTAGTATCAAGTTAATTAAATTAGAATCTACTAACGCTATTGATCCCGAGACATTTGCACTACGGCAAGATTTGGGATTAGATAATAGTTACTACAAGATTTGTATTTTTAGAAATGATTTTAACAATGTAACAATTATCGACAAAAGTAACACAGCTGCGAAATTTTGGTACAATAAATTTTTAGATTTAAAACTTTTTAAAGATAGTGACAGTAATACTGACACACTTATTAAATTTATTAATAAAAATTTATTATTTTCTGACGAAGTTAAAAATCAAAAAAATTATGAAGAAGTTAAAGATTTATCTTTGGAGTATGTTTTTGAAAGTAGCTCTTTTGATAAAATTGATTTGATGAATAAGTTAGTTCAAGCAAGCTTATTAGATACGAATGTTGAGAATAAGATTTTTTCTGAAAAATCATTGGATTTAGACTCAGAATTTACTATATCGAAGAAAATGATTGTTAAACATTTTAAAAAATCTCTTCCAATATCAGATATAACAAGTATCTATACAGATAATATTATTGAAATGAAAGAAAGACAAGAGGTAGAATATAATAGAGATACAGGGAAATTAGAACTTGATGTTCAAGAATGTTACCGCCCTCAAGTTTTACAAAATCTTGGTATAGATGAATGAGCAATGTTATAAAAAAGTGGCAAAATACATCAGCAATTATAGATGCTAATTCGACTGTGATAAATATCTTAAAGGATCATAAACTTGGAGACATGAAGCATGAAGGCTATCAGGTCTTTAATAGACAGAATTTTTGGCTATTTGAGGAAGAATTTATTGATGATCCTAGTCATACTTTACAGCAAATATTCGATAAACTTAGTTATAAAAATTATGATAAAATAAATTGTTTTGATTATGGGATAAATAATTTCGTTGAATATAGTGGGAATGATGTTGCCCTTTTTTTAAAAGTTCTTCATTCAAATATAATTGATGGTGTGTCTATTGATAAATTAAAAATTTCTCTAGATCTTTTATCTCGAGGTGATTATGAGACTAAAACTGAAAGAGTACAACATCTGATAGACATATATATTTTATTGTTCTTATCCAATCGAACTAAGAGACAACAGAATAAATTAGAATTCACTTTTGAGGGAGAATTAGATTCCTTTTCATGTAAAACTGAATTTGGGGATAGAAACTTTGAAAGTGGTCTATTAGAAATTTTTCATTGGATTATTAAGGAACAAGAATATAGTGAAGCGTATAAGGTGAAATTACAAATTGTCAGGACTTTAATCACAAAACAAAGACATTTAAAAGAATTACAATCGCTTAAAAATCAAGCTGAATCTATTTTTAATAGAGTAATTAGTGGGAAGACTGATAAATATTTTGAACTTCAGAATAATCTAAAGGATGATTTTATTAAAATTTCTACGGAAGTTAAGGAGTATAATTCGAGCTTAAATACAAAATTATTTGGTTGGTTGACAGCTTTTTCACTAATTATTTTTGATTTTATAAAAGAGAATGATGGTAGAGATTTATTTAAAAGGATTATTTGTTCAAATTCTGAAAAAACAAAACTATTAGTATTCCTTTTACTAGCAGCATTGCTTATTATAGCAATTATGTTTAATTTGGATATAAAAACTACGAGAAAACAATACCAATCTTTGAAGAATTTTTATGTTAAACAAATGTTGATATTGGAAGAGGAATTTAATGAATTTATATTAAAACCTACGTATGTCAACTGGTATAACATTTTGTTAGTCTGCCTATTAGTTATACTTTCAATTCGTCTTTTCATAGCTTTCAAATGAATACCTGTTTAATAATAACTTGTTCCTCTTTACATCCCCTTCAAAATATCCGATAATAGTCTTATCAACTAGATAGGACTATTTTTATGACATCAGCTTTTGAGGCTCAGTTGTTGGAGTCGATGAGATTTGGCTTTATTGACAGGATTCGTTTTCGGGATGTGACCTATGCGCCGAAGATATTGATTAATAATGCGGCTGAGAAGCGGTTTGTTTTGACCGATTTGCAGGAGGAGTTACGCAAGTGTCAGGCCTTTTACTTTTTGGTAGCTTTTGTAACACAATCGGGCATCTCCATGATCAAGGCCCAATTAGCAGATTTAGCGACTCGGGGCGTTCGTGGAAAAATCTTGATTTCTCCCTATTTAGATTTCAATGACCCTTTGGCAATGTATGACTTGTTGAAATCGCCAAATGTAGAAGTGAGAATCTCCTAAGAATCCATGCAGCTGCACTCCAAATATTATTTGTTTAAGCAGGAGTATAAGCAAGTTTTGATTGCAGGTTCTTCTAATTAACTACAAAATAAAAATGAGATTCCCAGTGAATCTCATTTTTTACTTAATAGATCAACTGCCAGTCGATCAACTGGCGCCCAATTTAATTGTTGTAATTCTGAGGGAGATAACCATTTTGAATCTTGGTGTTCCAACAAGGGAAGTGTGCCAGATATCAATTCTGCTTCAAAAGTTTTCATAACTACTGTTCCAAAATCGTATTCATAGGAGGCTTCGTTTACGTAGTTGATGATTTTAATCTCTGATGCAAATTCTTCTTGTATTTCACGAATAAGAGCCTCTTCAGGTGATTCATTTTCTTCTAATTTTCCCCGGGAAACTCCCAAAATCCAGCAAGTGATTTTCCTTCTGGACGTTGAGCGCAAAAGTATTTACCGTCTTTACGTATAGCTGCTGCAACAACTTTAATTACTTTTTTCATTTTGAAATTCCTTCATAAAAACTTTTTATCTTATATTGTAGCATAATTCTATTTTCATATTTTATTTAACCTGCTTCTTTCACATCAAATAGTTATCTATTTATTATTTTTTGATATAATAATTTTATGTTCTACAAATCCCTTTACCAATCCCCCCTCGGTCCTATCAGTCTTTTGGCTGATGAGGTGTCGCTTTTGGGGCTTTACTTTGTTGGTCAGGCTTATTTTGAACGTGGTTTTGAAGACACTCAGATTGTGGAGCAGGAGGTGGCTCCTTATCTGGCGGCTAAGGCTTGGCTGGACGACTATTTTGCGGGGCGCAAGCCTGATCCTCGTCGATTGAGACTGGCTCCGCATGGGACTGCCTTTCAGCATCGGGTCTGGTCAGCGCTAGCGACCATTCCCTACGGACAAACGACGACCTATGGTCAACTGGCCACAGCCCTCAACTGCAAGTCTGCGCAAGCCATTGGCTCTGCCGTTGGTAAAAATCCCCTGTCCATCATCGTGCCCTGCCACCGTGTGCTAGGGGCTGAAGGGTCTTTGACGGGCTATGCTGGTGGCATCGAGCGCAAGGCGGCGCTCTTAGAATTGGAGAAATGATGTATACTTTTTACGAATACCCTAAATGCACGACCTGCAAGAAGGCTAAGAAAGAGCTAGAGATGCTTGGTCTGGACTATCGTTCTGTTGATATCAAGACGAATCCGCCCAAGGTAAGTCTTCTCATGGAACTTTTGGAGAATTCTGACCTTGATTTGAAGAAGTTTTTCAATACTTCGGGAAATTCCTATAGGGAGTTGGGTCTCAAAGACAAGTTCGATACGTTGACAGTTGATGAGGCACTGGAACTCTTGTCACAAGACGGCATGCTCATCAAACGGCCTATCCTAATCAAGGATGACAAGGTCCTACAAATCGGCTACCGTACGCCTTATGAGGATTTGAACCTATCGTGATATAGAATAGAAATCAGGCTCTTCGTCAACTGTAGTGGGTGACTTATA
>NZ_JBLOJT010000129.1:0-4025 GCF_047785745.1 Streptococcus pluranimalium
CCATTTTTCTTAAAAGATGTCCAATACTGATACAATACCTGTTGAAATCAACTTATCAAATAAGAAGATAATGATTGTAAAGAAGACAGTGTATTCTAAAACAGCGAGAAAATCTTTCCAACGTTGTTTACGATCTGGCCATGTTGTATCTTTCAAAACTCTAAAAAGACCTGGGATAAATTTCACTGTTTCAACTCCTATCTTGTTTCTTTATGTATCGCATACTTTTGACAATGTTTACAAAATTTATTAACTTCTAGTCGTGTAGGTTTAGGATTACTAGAAACTCCAATAGAGTAATTACGACTTCCACACTCTCCACACGCTAGGCTTGCTTTTTTCTGTGCCATAACGCCTCCGTAACCTTTACTTTACCATAATTTAAGAATTGTGGCAAGTTAGTTTAACCAACCTTCAATAGTATTCCATGCTTGTCGAGCCTTATCTTCAAAATTAGCATCTTTGACAGCTTTATCAAAGGTATTTTTAGCAGATTCAGCACCTTTTTTGAGATTATCGAAAATATTCGAAACACTGGGAGCTGAGCTTTCTTTAGCTTCTTCAGGATTGGCTGTATAGGTTGGCACTAAGCCATCTGAAACATAAGCATTTTCGACATCAAATACCGACCCTTCCGTATAAGGTAAAATATTGCTAGCAACCGCACTAAAAATAGTCGATGCCGTACCCGAACTCGCGTCGCTAAGATAATGATTCTCATCAGTTTTATCAAACCCTATCCATTGACTTAATACAACATCAGGCGTATAGCCAATCACCCACTGGTCACTAGTTAAATCAGGATTAAACTCTGTCTCTGTCGTTCCAGTCTTACCAGCCATTGTGTAGCCATAAGCGTTAGCATTAACCGCTGAACCATTAGAGAAAGTTCCTAACATCATGGTGGTCATTTTTTTGCTGACACTCTGGCTAAGAACACGCTGATTTGATTCTTTAAACTGCTTGATGATTTTGCCATTGGCTGTTTCAATTCGGGTAATCAAGTGAGCCTTAGGCATGACACCGTCGTTAGCAAAAGTCGAATAAGCTTGAGCCATTTCAAGAGGATTCGAGGTGACACTACCACCAAGAGCAACACCCAGCTCACGATTAGCTCCTGACATATTGAGACCGAATTTCTTACCGTAGCTAAATGCCTTTGAAACGCCCATTTTATCTAAGAGATAAACAGCTGGGACATTATAAGAATTAGCCAAGGCTTGGTACATCGGCACATCTTCAGATTCATATCCACCGAAATTTTCTGGTCTATAGCCCTCATAATCAATCGGCGTATTTGGCAAGGATTTATTAATCGAATAACCATTAACAACTGCTGGAGCATAGACGACAAGTGGTTTTATAGCAGATCCTGGACTACGCTTAGATTGCGTCGCATAGTTAAAACTTCTAAAAGATTGACTTGTACTAGACACACGACCGACCAAACCTCTAACCGCTCCCGTCTTAGGATCCATGGCTACGCTTGCACTCTGAGATGATTCGCCATCTTCAGCAACAGGGAAATAAGAAGGCTCGTCATAAACGTATTGCATCCCTACTTGATAGTTTTGGTCTAACTCAGTGTAAATCTTATAGCCTTTATTAACAATATCATCTTCGGTGAGACCATATTTTTGAATGGCTTCCTGAATGACGGCATCAAAATAAGAAGGGTACTGGTAAGTATCTGAAGTGCCATTATAATTATCTACAAGTTCACTGGAAATATCGACACTAGCTGCTTGATCAGCTTCAGCTTGACTAATCGTCTTAGCATCAACCATGACACTCAGAATCGTATTGCGACGGTTCGTCGCATTTTCAAGAGAATAAATTGGATTATATATTTCAGGGCCCTTGAGCATCCCTGCTAAAGTAGCTGATTGCTCCAAGGTCAGCTCTGCGGCGCTAACGCCAAAGTATTTATGACCAGCATCTTCGATTCCCCAGACACTATTACCAAAATAAGCATTATTGAGATACATCGTGAGAATCTCGTCCTTGCTATATTGTTTGGTTAATTCTAAAGCCAAAAAGAACTCCTTAGCCTTACGAGTAATAGTCTGCTCTTGTGATAAATAGGCATTTTTAGCCAACTGCTGAGTGATGGTTGAACCACCCCCAAATTTCCCCATCGTTACAAGGGCTAAGGCGAAACGAGAAAAGTTGACACCATTATTTTTATAGAAGCTTCTATCTTCTGTAGCAATAACAGCTTTTTTAAGGTTATCACTGATAGCATCTAGCTCCACATAAGTCCCTTTTTGTCCAGATAGACTACCAACCTGCTCTTCATTCTTATCATAGATCAGTGTTGTTGCCTTCAAAGCTGACTGTAAGTCTTCCACATTTGCTGTCTTAGCTAAGTAAAAAAGGTAAGAACCAATAACTAAACTAAAAATCGCCCCTATCAGGAGGAGAATTTTACCAATGTGGTATCGGCGCCAAAAACGTCTAATCCAAGAATCCCTCGCTGGGATAATCTTGCGCAAAATAGCTAATTTAGGGTACTTTTTGACTAGTCGATCCAAGAGGCTTAACTTATGCCTCTGCCCACGGTGACTCCTTTCCTTATGACGACTTGACCGATCAAATCGTCGTGATTTTTCTTTATTCTCCTTAGAGCCATTCTCTGCAAAACCTTGATAAATCTGCGTCTCATCAACATTTCGACTATCTGAATAATTCTCAAGATCATCTAAATCATAATCATCCGCCCCCTTCTGATCAATTTGTTCATCAGTAGAAAGGAGATTTTTTAAGCTCTTTTTCCATTTTTCAAATATTGTCATAAGCCTATTATAGCAATTTTCCATAGAGATTTTCCTAAAAAAACTGTTACCAAGCTTACAAGTAAGTTTCAGTTAAGGATTAGCAGACAAGATGTTATAATAATCCTATGACTTTTACGGTAACCATTCAAAACCCTTATGCCGAAACCACGGTTAAGGAACTTTTAGAAGACCATTTTTTAATCCCGCGTAAGATAAGGCACTTCCTGCGGACCAAAAAGCACGTTCGTGTCAACAAGGAACTGATTAACTGGCAAAGTAAAGTGGCCTTGGGAGACACTGTTGAACTCACTTTCGATGAGGAGGATTACCCCCAAAAAGAGATCCCTTGGGGACGAGCCGAGTTTGTGGACTGCCTCTATCAGGATGAACACATCATCATTGTTAACAAGCCCGAGGGTATGAAAACGCACGGTAACGCACCCACTGAGATTGCTCTTTTAAATCACGTCTCCGCCTTTGTGGGGAAGACTTGCTATGTCGTTCACCGTCTCGATATGGAAACTAGTGGCGCTGTGCTTTTCACTAAAAATCCTTTTATCCTGCCTATTCTCAATCGACTCTTGGAGAACAAAAACATCAAGCGCCAATACTGGGCCTTGGTTGATGGGCATTTCCCAGACAAAAAACTGACTTACCGCAAACCTATCGGACGCCATCGACATGATCGTCGTAAGCGTGTGGTCGATCCACAAAACGGCCAGAAAGCAATCACCCATGTTCAGGTTCTCAAGCCTTTCAATAAGGCTAGTCTCATCAATTGTCAGCTTGACACCGGTCGCACCCACCAAATCCGTGTCCACCTCAGTTATGACGGTCACCCTATTCAAGGCGATCCTCTCTACCATTCCAAACCTCAAGGACGCCTCATGCTTCATGCCCATCAACTCAGCTTCACTCATCCCCTAACCTTGGAAAAAATCACCGTCAAAGCGACATCCGATAGCTTTGAAAAACAGTTGAAACGATAACACTTATGAACTGCAAATGGCAAACAAGAAAAACCCATCACCTAATTTCTATTTTGAACTGCACCCCAAAAGTTAGACACAAAATCTAACAATTGGGGTGCTTTTTGTATGAAATTAAGTTATGAAGATAAATTAACAATTTATCACTTGAAAAAACAAGGGATGACATGGACAAAGATTGGAAAACTATATGATGTTAATATCTCTAATATAAAATATATGGTTAGACTCATGGATCGATATGGCTTAGAGATTGTTG
>NZ_JBLOJT010000013.1:0-27811 GCF_047785745.1 Streptococcus pluranimalium
CACAATAGTATCTGGCGAGATTGCCCCACTCAAGGCTTGTCGAATGAGTTGAACCAACCAAATAAGTTGCCCCAAAAGAAAAGTTGACAGATTCTATAAAAATGACGTTGAGAGGTAATGCCTAACTCAGCTTGAAGTAGCAATAAAACAAGAAGAGACTCATCTGAAACTTTGGCTAAACCGATATTGCGACGATGTTTCAACGAATCTGGGCAGTAGGTCCGATAAAATTGAGAACTGATTTGGGATAATTGGTTGATATTCCATTGAAAATGATGGGATTTAGCGGTATACTGTAAGTGGCTCATTAGGACTACCTCCTGTTTGTTTTATCACTTACAGTATAGTCCTTTTGGACTTTTTATTGTCATTGAAAATCCACTAGCACCACGAGTAGTACATTTTATCAAATAAGGAAAATTTTTATGCAAGACATATCGAATAAAGAAAGAATTGTAGTAGCTTTTACACAGTTGCTAAGAGAAAAAGATTTTCACACTATATCTGTAACCAATATCACAAAAAAAGCACAAATTAGTAGAACTATTTTTTACAAACATTTTAAAAATGTCAATGATTTAAAAAACAAGTCGATTAAAGAAGTCCTTGATAAAATCACCGCCATTTTTAATCACAATCTGCTACTAGATGGGCAAGAACTCTTAGATATGTTAACTTACTTGCGAGATCGTAAAGATATTTTTCAAGTATGGGTTGCTCACTTTCCTGATATAGACAATATTGTAAACAGGTACATCAAAATGCTAGTTTTGAATTCAGATATCAAAAATTTATCCGAAGTCTTATATACGGGTTACCAGATTTCTGAAAAATACTCTTTCGATATCTATATCAACACCATTCAAACTTTGATATTTAATTGGTTATTACAAGGATGTTCTGAAACACCTGAGGAAATGGCAGCCATTATTGATAAAGCTGTATTGATTTGACTTTACATAAATACTACGATAACTTTGGAAGATTCCTTGTCTGCATGAATAACAGATTGTTGTCATAATTCATCATAGGGAATATCATATGGGATTCCAAACTAATACTGACTAGACTTGATAAGACAGTTAGGAACTTGCTGATAACCATTTGAGAAGGCCTCTGTTGTGGCAAGCTTCTTTAGCTTGCCACAACAGAGGCCTTCCTACCTTAAGTCTGTAAACTGATTACTCATCAAGTAAGAACTTTTATTTACAAATGGTATACTCACTCATTGTTAAAATCAGGGATAAGAAGAGAACTTTATACTCGAAGAAAATCAAAATCTGACTAGAAAAAGCGTCGTAGCTAGAACTAAAGTTCATCAAGGTAAACTTGACAATATCAGATTTTGATTTTAAATGAGTATTATCTGTGAAAACAGCTTCTAACTATAATTCAGTGACATTCATGATATAATAAATCCAAACCCTCTTGAAAAGACTACAGATGACCTGATTGACTATGGTTTTATACGAATCCTAACCCATGGGAACCTTGATGGCAAGTCTAATATCTTTGATAATGTCCGAGAACTTGTCACACTTACAGGAGCTTACCAAGTTCATGGAACACGATTAATATCCTAAAAAAGAGGCTGGTTTTCCCCAGACCTCTTCACTATTATCAAAATCTGTCATTTTGAGAGTTATTGGATAGGCTCGTAGATAAGACGAACTGTCTTATCATGCTTAGTGACACGCTCCGAATAGGCAGAGTAAGACTTATCACAACAAACCAATACTTTTGAGCATAAAAGACCATCATTGGGTGGAATAGCCTCGTAGCGACTCTCTAGTGGAAATATCATAGGATTGACTAAAAATTGAGACACCCTCTTTCCAA
Source organism: Streptococcus pluranimalium (assembly GCF_047785745.1). Taxonomy (GTDB): domain Bacteria; phylum Bacillota; class Bacilli; order Lactobacillales; family Streptococcaceae; genus Streptococcus; species Streptococcus pluranimalium_B. Next base: position 1,840 of record NZ_JBLOJT010000013.1, read on the forward strand.
TTCTAAGGGCGCTCAAAACCTTTTTGAAGTCACTATGCCCAATTGTCAAATTAAGCTAGACATTTTACGTAACTCAGAAAAACTTGATATGGTGTTTGATAATTCAAAGATTTTCGAGGAATTCTATTTCTTTTATCAGCTATTGCTGATAAATATTTCTACGGTCAGCTAAGCGATAAAGAGTTCTCATAGAGCAAGCAATTTTATCGGGATAAGTTCCTTTGACAACATCCAAACTCCAATTAAGTTCTAAATGCGCTTAAATAAAATCTTGTTCATTTTGGGTGAGTTGAGTCTGACGACGACCACAACGTTTCTTGTTAGTTTTGTAGTTCTTGTAGTAATCATAGGCCGTTTGACCAGCCTTGAAGTAAGCAATGACCTTATAAATCGTTTGTTTTGATCTTTTGAGAGATTGACAAATATCGCTAACGGTTATTCCTTCTTTATCATAAACCTCTATCATAACAAGCTCGGTTGTGGTACGATGAGTATTATGATTGTTACCTTTGTCCTGAAAATCACGAATTAACTTACCGCACCACAACTAGAGATGGCTATCGCGGCTACAAGAGCGATTCCAAGATTTGCGCCAGCTGTCCTTTATTAGGCATTTGTACAGAAAGTCAAAACCATCAGAAAGTGGTCACTCGTCATATTTGGAAGGATTATTTGGAGATTTGTGAGGCTATGCGACACCAAAGAGGGATGAAAGAGCTGTACCAACATCGTAAAGAAACCATTGAAAGACTATTTGGAATAGCTAAGGAGTACCACAATTTACGTTACACAAGAGAAAAAGGAAAGTCCAAAATGGAAGATAAGGTTGGGCTAACTTTGGCGTGTTTAAATATCAAAAAATTGGTTAAAATGATGGCAGGGAAGCCTTTTTATTTTGGTCAAATTCAGTTTGATTCCTCATTTTTCACTTCAAAAATAGGAGACATCAAAAAAGACAAACCCACAAAAGCAAGTTTGTCTTCAATCTGAGAAACAGTCTGGGAAGAGAGTGTTTCTTCACGAGCCTAAAAATGAAGAAGCGAGTCCCTATGAGAAACGGGCAACTCAAAGCAAGCTACAATCTTCAAATCGCTACCGAAAATCAGTTTGTTCTTCATTATGATATCTTTCCAAATCCAACCGATACCAAAACATTTCTTCCACTATTAGATAGTTACCCACATGATCTTAAAATGGTTGTCGCAGATGCAGGTTATGGTAGTGAAGAGAACCTAACCCTACTAGACCAACTTGGCGTTAACCACCTGATTAAATATGGTATGTTTGATAAGGAGTAGACAAGAAAGCAGAAACAATCTCCAAAGAATCTGGATAATTGGCTTTATGATGACATCAGTGATACCTACATACATCCTGATGGTTGGAATTATCATTTTGACTATATTAAACACAGCAGAACAACTACTGGATTTGAACAGGAAATTAGGGTTTACAAGGCGGATTATCCTGAGCTAGCCCCTCAGAAAGGGCTCTATGGCAACCAGAAATACCAAGAATTAAAGCCAAAAGAGAGTCAAGTGCTTTTATCTGAAGAAGGCAGTCGTATCTTCGCACAACGTAAAGTTGATGTGGAGCCTGTCTTTGGGCAGATAAAGGCTTGTTTGTGGTACAACGTTGTCAACTAAGGGGCAAACATCAAGTAAAAATTGACATGGGATTGGCTCTGATGGCCAATAACCTACTGAAATACAATACCAGAAGGATAAGACATTAAAATCAGAGACTCACATCAAACGTGAATCTCTGATTTTTTATGACTGATAGACTTTTGTCTCAGACTCATTAGCCACCCAGATATGCTTTTCGGACTTCGTCTGATTCAAGGAGTTCTTGTCCTGTTCCTGATAAGACGATTTTTCCTGTTTCTAATACATAGCCTCGCTCTGCGATTGAGAGTGCTTTTGTGGCATTTTGCTCAATGAGGAGAACCGTTGTTCCTTGTTTTTGAATATCTTGCACGATATCAAAGATTTCTTGAATAAAAATTGGCGCTAGCCCCATTGACGGTTCATCAAGCAGCAAGAGTTTTGGTTGGCTCATGAGAGCACGCCCCATAGCAAGCATCTGCTGCTCACCACCTGATAAAGTCGCTGCATCTTGGTTTTTACGTTCCTCTAAACGTGGAAAACGTTCAAAAATACTCTTAAGATTTTTTTGGTTTTGATCCTTATCTTTCTTTAAGAAGGCACCCATTTCAAGATTTTCCATAACGGTTAATCCTTCAAAAACATGACGACCTTCTGGAACTTGCGACAAGCCATCTGATACAATCTTACGAGCAGGAACTCGCTGGATTTCATTTCCTAGGAAAGAAATTTTACCCTCTTTAGGACGTACCAAACCGGAAATTGTACGAAGGATAGATGTTTTACCAGCACCATTCGCTCCAATTAAAGAAACAACTTCTCCTTCATTAACTTCAAAGGAAACATTTTTTACCGCCTCAATAGCTCCGTAGCTGACCGAGAGGTTTTCTACACTTAACATAGCCATTAGACGTCACCTCCAAGGTAGGCTTCAATAACACGTTTATCATTTTTTATTTCATCTGGTGTGCCGTGGGCGATTAAACGACCATATTCAAGAACGTAGATGCGTTCTGTCACTTCCATAACCAAACTCATATCATGTTCAATCAAAATAATAGTAATCCCAAATTGATCCTTAACTTGACGAATGAGTGCTGTTAATTCTGCTGTTTCTTGTGGGTTCATCCCTGCAGCAGGTTCATCAAGAAATAGAATTTTCGGCTCCGTAGCTAAGGCACGCACAATTTCAAGACGGCGCTGCTGACCATAGGGTAAATTCTTAGCGAGATGGTCTGCCTTACCATCAAGTCCAAAAATAGCTAACAAATCCATAGCTTTTTGACGTAACGTCTCTTCGCTAGCATAAAATTTTGGCAATCGCAACAAAGAAGAAAAGAAATGTGGCTTATTAGTATTGCTCATACCAAGCAAAACATTATCCAAAACAGTCATATTCTTAAAGAGACGAATGTTTTGGAAAGTACGTGATAATCCAAGCGATGCAATAGTATAAGGTTTCTTACCGTTTAAGAGGGTTCCGTCAAGGCTGATTGTTCCTTCAGAAGGTTCATAAACTCCCGTTAAGAGGTTAAAAAGAGTCGTCTTTCCAGCACCGTTAGGTCCAATAAGCCCTACCAGTTCCCCTTCATTCAGCTCCATAGTAACATCGCCAACGGCAGTTAACCCACCAAAATATTTGGTTAAATGTTTAACTTCAAGTAAGGCCATTAAGGATTGCCTCCTTTATTTTTTTGAAAGAATTTAGACAAAAGCAATTCTTTAGTTCCTAAAAGTCCTCCTGGACGGAATACCATAACTAAAATCAAAGCTAAAGAATAGATAATCATACGCAGATCCGCTACATTTTGCAAGTACATGTTGAGAATCCCTAAAACAATAGCTGCCACAATTGTTCCTGTCATTGAGCCAAGACCACCTAAAACAGCAATGATGAGATAATCAATAGAACGCATGATGGTAAAATCTTTAGGCGCAATCGTCCCGATGTAACCAACATAAAGAGAACCAGCAATAGCAGCTGTCATCGCCGCAATAGCAAAGGTAATCACCTTCACTTTTGTAGTGTTAACTCCCATTGATTCAGCTGCAATTTCATCCTCACGAACAGAAATCACTTGACGCCCTATTGCACTTCTTAGGTAATTCATCAAAAGTACAGCAATCACGACTACAAAGATGAAAACAACCTGCCATGAAGTATAAGGCAAAATGCCAGTCAATCCAGCTGCTCCATTTGTTAACTCACCACCGTTAACAATCGCAATCCGAATGATTTCTGCTACACCAAGTGTCGCAATAGCAAGGTAATCTCCCTTTAGGCGAAGCGTCGGAAAACCAACAATCACTGCAATAAGTCCTGCTACAATGGCACCTACAAGCATCGATAAGTAAAATCCTGCGTATGTCGGATTAGTTTGTGTCATAATAGCTGTTGCATAGGAACCAATTGCCATAAATCCAGCTTGTCCAAGTGAAAATTGACCAGAAAAACCTAAAACCAAATTGGTTCCCATAGCCATAATGATTGAGATACCAATCCCCATCAAAATTTGTACATGATACAACCCCAAAACGCCAGCACTAACTAGGATATTGAGGAGAAGAAAAGCAACTACAATAAGCCCTAGCCAGGCTAGGATTGATTTGATATTTTTGATCATTAGCTTATACCTTCTCCTTAATATTTTTACCAAGAATACCCGCTGGGCGAACCAAGAGGATAACAATTAAGATCGCATAAACAACAGCATCCTTATAGCTTGATAAACCAATTGCTGTCGATAATGTTTCCAACATCCCGATAATAAATCCACCTACAGCTGCACCAGGAATAATACCGATACCGCCTAGAACTGCTGCAACAAAGGCTTTGATACCAGGGGCCATCCCCATCAGAGGATTCATTGTATTGTAGTAAAGACCAATCAAAACACCTGCAGCACCAGCCATAGCTGAACCAAGTGCAAATGTGAAGCTGATTGTTGAATTGACGTTAATCCCCATTAATTGAGCAGCATCACTGTCTACAGACACGGCACGCATAGCCTTACCCATCTTGGTTTTCTTAACGATGAAGTTAAGAGCAAGCATCAAGACAATAGAGACTGCCAAAATAATCAATTGGATGTTCGTCACACTAATAGGACCCAAATCATACTTCACTGTCTGCATGGCTTGCGGAAAAGCGCGTGCTTCCGCACCTACTAAATAAACCATACCATATTCCAAAAAGAATGAAACACCGATAGCTGTGATTAAAGCTGCTATACGCGTTGAATTCCGTAGTGGTCGATAAGCCAAGAATTCAATAATAACCCCAATTGCAGCTGTGATAAGCATTGTTAAAATAAGCGCCACAAAGAAATTCATATGGAAGGTTGAAATCAGATAATAACCAACAAAGGCCCCCATCATATAAACATCACCGTGTGCAAAGTTAATCAACTTGATAATACCATAAACCATGGTATAACCTAGAGCCAATAGTGCATAAACACTTCCCAAAATGAGACCATTGACAAGTTGTTGTAACATAAGAGTTTACCAAACTTTCTATCAAAATAAGAACACCTGAGAAGGATTACTCCCCAGATGTTATCTTGTATTTTACTAATAAATAGTTGAGGTAGACATGTCATCAGAAGACATCACTACCATCTATTCTAGTGATTACTTGTCAGCTTCAACAACTGTAGCCAAGCTTTCCTTACCATCTGTAAGACCAGCAACTGATACGGATTTAACCGGATTGTGTTTCTTATCGATAGTCATTGTACCTGTCACACCTTCAAAATCTTTTGTTTTAGCAAGATTTTTAGCGATTTCGGCCGAGTTTTTAGCACCCTCTGCTGCATCTGCTACCATGTAAACAGAGTCATAACCAAGTGCCGCAAACATTGATGGTTCTTCACCATATTTTTCTTTATAAGCTTTGGCAAAGTCTGCCGCTTTTTCAGATGATTTAGCAGAGTATCCTGAGATATAGTAGATATCTGAAGCATTCTTGGCACCTGCCAATTCGACAAGTTTGTCGTCCGCAAATCCATCCGGACCAACGATTGGAGCATCAATTCCCATTTCACGAGCTTGTTTGATGATTGTACCAACTTCTTGGTAGTAACCAGGCATGACAATAGCATCAAAATCAGCATCTTTGAATTTTGTCAAAGCTGACTGGAAGTCAGTGTCTTTAGCTTGGAATGTTGATTCGTTAACAATCTCACCCTTGTATTGTTTTTTAAATTCTTTAGCGATTCCTTTAGCGTAGTCACTTGAGTTGTCATAGTAAAGAACAACTTTTTCAGCTTTCAACTCATCAGTAGCGAACTTAGAAATAGCTTCACCTTGATAACTGTCAATGAAAGTTGTACGGAACATGTATGGGCGTGTTTTACCGTCTTTATCAACTGTCAAGTCATCCTGAGTCGCAGCTGGCGCCACCAATGGAACAGCAGCTTTTTCTGCATTTGGACTAGCTGAGGCAACCGCTGATGATACCATTGGACCAACAATCGCATTAACTTCACTTTCAGTTGTCAAGTTAGTTGTAACCGTCGCAGCCTCTGAGTTATCAGATTTGTTATCTTTAACAAAAGCTTTGATTTTTTTACCATCAACACCACCATCTTTATTGATCTCATCGATGGCAAGTTGAGCACCATTTTTACCTGAATTACCATAGGCAGAAACATCACCTGTTGATTCAAAGTTCAATCCAATTTTAAGTGCGTCCCCAACCTTTGTTCCTTCTGCATTTGAACTTGAGCTACCTGGTGCAGCACCACAAGCTGCAAGAACAGCTGTACTCATAAATGCAACAGCTGCAAATGTTAATTTTTTCTTCATAGAATAGTCTCCTTCAAGTATGTTACATAATAATACTGAATTGTCAGAATATTGTCAATAGATTTTTTTCTGAATTTTTCAAATTCCTTAAAATACAACAGTAGCAATCTTTTAAGAGCTTTTTAACCTACCTAAATGTATCATTTCTTAAAATTATCTTTTTCTATCAAAAAAGATTGCTTGGAAAAACAGCTCAAAACAAAGAACTATCTTCCAACCAATCATTCTAAATTATTTTATTGTCATCATAACTTTCCTGATGATTATATTTTTTATATGGTTTTTACTTATTCTGTTTCATGGTTTCCTAAATTACCTACAAAATTCATATCAATAGCATCAAGTGCTGAGAGTTTGACTTTTTTTACAAATTTCATTGACTTCAAACTTTCTAGAACAGCCGCTTCTTGTTCTTTATCGATATAGATGATGAGGTATTTAAAGCGCCGGGAATGGTACACCATATCACCCAACTTACTTAACTTTCTAGCATCACGGTTGTAATAGAGATAAACCGCAAGGCCGATTCTTTCTTTGATTTCCATAATATCCTTTTTTTCTGTTTCAATCTTATTGCTACCATTATAGCAAATTTTCCAAAATAAAGAACCTGCTAGAAGCAGGTTCTTTAAGTTGAGATGATATCAATTATTTCAACTCATTATTATCCATGATAGCGTCAATGAAACCATACTCAAGGGTTTCCTCAGCATCCATCCAACGATCACGTTCAGCATCAATATGGATTTTCTCCATAGTTTGTCCTGAGTTATCAGAAAGAATTTTTTCTAATTTGTGACGTGTTTTCAAGAGGTGTTCAGCCGCAATAGCCATATCCGTTTGTTGGGTACCTCCACCAGTACCGCCCATTGGTTGGTGCATCATGTATTCTGCATTTGGTAACATAAAACGTTTGCCTTTAGCACCTGATGAAGCGATAATAGTTCCCATTGAAGCTGCCATTCCCATAACAATAGTTTGGACATCAGCTTTGATGAAGTTCATGGTATCAACAATTGCTAAGCCAGCTGAAACCGAACCCCCTGGTGTGTTAACGTAAAGGTAAATATCTTTGGTTGGATCCTGTGCATCCAAGAAGAGCAACTGGGCAATCACTGAGTTAGCCATGTTGTCTTCAACTGGACCAGTCAACATGATGATACGGTCTTTTAAGAGACGTGAATAAATATCGTAAGAGCGTTCGCCACGTGATGTTTGTTCAATAACTACTGGAATCATACTTCTTCTCCATTTTTCTTAAGATACAAGACCTAGGCTTAACAAGGATATCTTCCTAGTTTTTAAGGCACTTGTAAGGATTTTTCTTTGATAAACTTAATTACCAAATTTCTGATTGACTTTATTATAGGATATAGGTCAATAAAGGTCAAATAAAAAACTCAACTTTTAGCATTCTATAGATAAGAGTGCTAATTTTTGTCCAAAAAGGAAAGAGCGATCCTTTGCCCTCCCTCGGCTAATGCCAATATTATTTCTATTTTGTACCAAAGAGACGATCACCTGCATCACCAAGACCTGGAACAATGTAGCCATGCTCATTGAGTTTTTCATCAAGTGAAGCTGTATAGATATCTACATCGGGGTGTGCTGCTTGTAATTTTTCAACACCTTCTGGTGCAGCTACCAAACAAACAAAACGGATATTTGTTGCACCACGTTTTTTTAGTGAATCTACAGCCAAGATAGCTGAACCACCAGTAGCAAGCATTGGATCAACCAAGAAAATTTGACGTTGATCAATATCTTCTGGTAGTTTGACCAAGTACTCAACTGGTTCAAGTGTTTCTTCGTCACGATACATCCCAATGTGACCAACTTTGGCAGCTGGAACCAGACTCAGCAGACCGTCAACCATACCGATACCAGCACGAAGAATAGGAACGATAGCTAATTTTTTACCAGCCAATTGTTTCTGAACAGTTGTTGTCACTGGCGTTTCAATTTCAACGTCTTCAAGAGGTAAGTCACGAGACACTTCGTACCCCATCAACATAGCAATTTCATCAACTAATTCTCTAAAATCTTTTGTCGGAGTTGTTGAACGACGCAGGATTGAGAGTTTGTGTTGAATGAGCGGATGTGAAATGACTTGGAATTTTCCCATGATGTGAAACCACTTTCTATTGTTTTTATTTATTATACCAAAAAATCCTCCTTGAGGGGAAGATTTGGTTGATCAATGTCATTATTTTCCACTAGTTTTTGGGAAAAACTTTTACCAAGCGATTGAGTGCTTTCTCTAGTAAATGTGTAGGTGTGGCTGTGTTCAAGCGGAAATGATACTCTCCTTCTTTTCCAAACGTTAAACCATCATTCAAAATCAGTTTGGCATCCTCTTGAATCATTCGACCCAGTTCATTATGATCGATACCATAATCAGAAAAATCTAGCCAAACTAGGTAGGTGCCTTCTGGCTTCATAACTTTGATCTTTGTTTTGGTTCTCAAGGTTTGGGTGAGTAAATTGATATTCATCTCCAGAACAGTTTTCAGCTCATCTAGCCAAACTTTTCCGTCTCTAAGAGCTATTTCTGTGGCCAAAAAGCCTAACGTCGAAACTTCGTGTTGATTGTTAACTAATTGGGCATCTTTAAAAGCTTTTCTTAGTTTAGCATTTGGGATTAGTGCAAAGCTATTCTTGGTCCCTGCAATATTGAAGGTCTTTGTCGCACTTGTCAATACCAAGGCAAAATCTTGATAGTCAGGATTGACAGATAAAAGACTATGGTGTTCATTGCCAAAAAGAGCTAAGTCTTGATGAATTTCATCTGAAACAAGATAAACACCGTGCTTACGACAAAGCTCAGCCACTTTGATAATCTCCTCCTTCGTCCAAACACGACCACCAGGATTATGAGGACTACAGAAGATGTAAAGTTTGACCTGATTATCAACCAGCTCTTTTTCTAGTCGGTCAAAATCAATTTCAAAATAACCATCCTGATCCACCAGGGAATTAGTGACCAAGAGTCGCTCTACTAGTTTTACACTGCGAGCAAAAGGAGGATAAACCGGTGTGTTAATAAGAACCGCATCTCCTTTTTGGGTGAAAGCATTGATAGCGACCGAAATAGCCGGAACAACACCTTCAATCAAGACAATATCTTCCTTATCAACAGTGACTTGATGTTGCTCTTTTTCCCAACTTTGAATGGCTTGATAAAGGCTATCTTTAGGAGCGTCGTAACCAAAAACTGAGGTCTTAGCAAACTCTTCTAGGGCTTTGGTCATTTCTGGAAAAACTTGAAAGTCCATATCAGCGATCCATAAAGGAATAATTTCCGGATCTTCTTTGACCTTTTGCCATTTGATAGCATTGGTTTTGAGACGCTCTGGAACGTCTGTAAAATTATACTTGGTCATGCTAACTCCTTATTTGCTCAAGGCTTGCTCTAAGTCTGCTTTTAAATCTTCGATATCTTCAATACCGACAGACAGACGTAGCAAATCGTCCGTCAAACCATATGATGCGCGCACCTCTGCGGGAATATCTGCATGCGTTTGCGTTGCTGGGTAGGTCATTAAACTTTCCACACCACCCAAGCTCTCCGCAAAACTAATGATGTTTAAATGATTTAAAAGTGCTGGAATTTTCCCTTGATCTTTAACCTTAAAGGAAATCATCCCACCTTTGCCTGTATATAGTACTTCTTTGATAGCTTGATGATTTTCCAGAAAAGCAACCAGCTTTTGGGCATTTTTAGTTGCAGCCTCCATACGAATTTTGAGGGTTTTGAGACCACGCATCAAAAGATAGGCATCAAGTGGCGATAAATTAGGTCCTGTCGTATTGTAATGATACATGAGCTGGTCAAACAAGGATTGGTCATCTGTCACCACCACACCAGCTAAGACATCGTTGTGCCCTGATAAATACTTGGTCGCTGAATGGATAACAATGTCAGCACCAAGCAGAATCGGATTTTGGTAAACAGGACTATAAAAAGTATTATCTACTAGCACTTTTGCCCCGTGAGCATGGGCTACTTGAGCCACTTTTGCAATATCAAATTCAACCATCAAAGGATTAGTTGGCGTTTCGATATAGACAATATCAGTTGATGCATCAATGGCAGCAATCATTTCCTCTTGAGTATTGGCATAAGTAAACGAAAACCGTCCTTCAGATGCTTGATTGTTAAACCAACGGAATGCCCCACCATACAAGTCACGCGCCGCAACTACCTTACTTCCGTAAGAAAATACTGAAAAGGCTAATACAACAGCACTCATCCCCGAGCTCGTTGCTATGGCATAATCTGCTTTTTCAATCTTAGCTAGAGTGGTTTCTAGCGTTGTTCTGGTAGGATTTTTTGTTCTCGTATAATCATAACCTGTTGATTTTCCAAATTCTGGATGTTGGTAGGTAGTGGATAAATGGATCGGAGAAACTAGTGATCCTGTCACATCATCTGATTTAATACCCGCTTGTGCTAACACAGTAGCTAACTGATAATCTTTTGTCATAAATCTCCTTTTCTGACTCAAGAATAACTTATAATCATCATATTTAATTAAGTATATTTATTCTAACACTTCTTAGAAAAGATAGGAGGCAGCGCATTATATAGATTTATGATAGGAAGGTATAGTTTTGAATTATACCCCACACAACTAATACTCGAAGAAAATCAAATTCTGACTAGGATAGGAGCTGCAGATAGAACTGAAGTTCATCAAGGTAAACTTGACAACGTCAGATTTTCAATGAGTATAAGTTTAATAAGCCATAAGGTATGAACTCTTGTTAGCATTTACACCATCAAAAAAGGGAGTCGAAAAAGAACTCCCTTTAACCAAAAAATAATTCGTCTCCCTACCCCCACATTGCTCAAAAGGTCTGGAAGAGCTTTTGAGGTCACAGATAGAAAATACGATTCTTTTACCCGCTTCTATGTCTAGTTTCGAGCCTAAAACGTGAACGAGACATCCATTCAGAAGTGGTTGCTTGGGACTAAAAGCCTTAAGCAACTGTGCTGGGAAAGGCTAAAAGCGGTAAATCGCTAAGGATTTTTCCCAACTACTGTATTAAGATGTTAAAACGAACGCCATATTGATAGGAAGGACTTTTTACCCAGCCCCTTTTAATAACTTATGAAATCTTAAAGCGCTCACGTAAACGATTGGCACGACCTCCAATTAGCTTATCAAGCATCCGTGTTTTCAATGACATATAACCGTAGCTCATCATCCCAACTGCACCAACAATAACCACAAAAAGTACGCTATGAATACGGCTATCAGGATCCAGCACAAAATGCAAAACAAGCGTTACAAGGGTTGCTAAAATAGCCATGATAATTGTCATTACATTGATTAGCTGCAAACGACGATTTAACCCTGAAGGGCTAATTCCTGTTAGTTGCTGTAAACGAAGGTAACTGAGGACAATCGGAACAGCCAAGGCGATAGAAGTCGATAAAAGAGGCCCATAACCATGAAATAAATAAATCATCGGAACCTGCAAGATGATCTTCGTCACCAACCCATAACTAAAATAACGCATGGCTTTTCTATTTTCAAACATTGCTTGAAGCATTGGTGACAGCATAATATATAAGGCTAAAAATAAGGTTTGAACCATTGCTGCCACAAATAGACCCAGGGCCATATTAGTCGGCGCACCATAGAAAATCGTATAGACTGGCTTAGCTAAAATAAGAATCCCGACAATCGCTGGCATAATAAACATAAAGAGCATCTGCAAGTTGTTAGCGATGAGATTTGCTGCTGCTTTCATATCTTTTTTGACATAATTTTCTGTCAGTAGCGCGATCCCTACACCACCAATCGAGCCAGCTACAGAAACCAGAAGCATCACAATTTTGTTAGGATTAGAGGCAAAGTAGGCAAATTGAACTGATAATTCCGACCGACTATAATGGCTAATCATTGCCATAAAGTTAGCATAAGTAAACTGATCAATCAGACTAAAAATTTGAATGGCAGATCCCGTTACAATAAAAGGAATCGCTTCTTTTAAAGTCTCAAGCAACAAGCCTTTCGCATCTACTGAAATGTCTTTTGTTTTCTCAAAAAAAATGGGTTTTAATAGCTTTACCTTAGCTAGATAATAGAACAGCACTCCCATGCTAGCTAGCATTCCAAGAAAGGCTGCAAAAGTTGACTGTGTCACTGCCTTGACATAATCACCAGAACCAAGCTGCATAATGAAGTAAGCTGTCAATAGCATCCACAACACACGAATAAACTGCTCTGCTACCTGGCTTTTAGCAAAGGGAGCCAAATCATTATGACCTTGAAAAATGCCTCGAATAACACTCATCATCGGGAAGATCAAAACAGACCAGGATAAACTTTGAATAACTGGTACCAATTCATGCCCCACTCCTGAAAGTTTAGCAATAATAGGTGACAAGAGAAACATCGTTCCTGCACTAACAAGCCCTAAAATCAGCATTAACTTTAGGAATTCACGAATCAGCTGGATACTCTCAGATTTTTTATTTAAAGCATTATACTTAGCAATCTGTTTAGCTACTGCGACATTAAGTCCAGAAGTTGAGATCAAGAGAAAGAGGGAATAGATATTATACCCCTGTGTAAATAAGGCATTTGCCTTGTCCGCATGGCTTCCCATCCACAAATACCAAGGAATAATATAAACAACTCCCAATAAGCGACTGATAAAATTACCAGCTGCAGACCAAGCAGTCCCACGCATCATTTGCTCCTGTTGGGAGACTTTTGCTTTGCTTTCAGACATTTTCCTATCCTTTTAAAATTTATTCAATTTATTATAAACTTTTGCCTATGACTTGTAAAACTATAGCCATAGGTCTAAAATAAGAAGTATGATGCAAATAGAAACCGTATTAGATATTTTAAAAAACGACCATAATTATCGCCAAATCAATCATCCCGAAGGCTATTTCTATAACTGGCAGGGCGTTACATTTAACAAATTAAGCTATGACAGTCGTAATGCAGATGTTGAAACGCTCTTTTTTGCCAAAGGGGCATCCTTCAAAGCTGAATTTCTTCAACAAGCTATTTCCAAAGGGCTTAGTTGGTATATTTCTGAAATTGATTATGAAGTAGGTATCCCAGCTATTCTTGTCAACGATATCAAGCAAGCGATGAGTCTGATTGCCATGGCTTTCTATGATAATCCGCAAGAAAAATTACAATTATTAGCTTTTACAGGAACGAAAGGCAAGACAACTGCTGCTTATTTTGCCTACCATATTCTGAAACAAAGTCATCAGCCAGCCATGCTATCTACCATGAATACAACGTTAGATGGTAAAACCTTTTTCAAGTCAAGCTTGACAACACCTGAAAGCTTGGACCTTTTTAAAATGATGGCTGAAGCTGTTTCAAATGGTATGACTCATCTAATCATGGAAGTCTCTAGCCAAGCCTATCTGGTGAAACGTGTCTATGGCTTAACCTTCGATGTCGGAGTGTTTCTCAACATTAGTCCCGATCACATCGGACCGATTGAACACCCAACTTTTGAAGATTACTTCTACCACAAGCGCCTTTTAATGAGCAACAGCAAGGCTACCATTGTTAACAGTGAAATGGATCATTTTCAAGTTGTCAAAGAAGAAGTTGAAAAACTTCCCCATGATTTTTATGGTCAAAACTCCGACAATACTATCGAAAATAGCTCTGCCTTCTCTTTCGATGCTAAAGGTAAACTAGCTGGACATTACGATGCTCAATTAATCGGTGATTTCAATCAAGAGAATGCCCTTGCCGCAGGTTTAGCCTGCTTACGCCTAGGAGCAAGTCTGGAAGATATCCAAAAAGGTATCGCCCAAACCAGTGTTCCTGGTCGTATGGAGGTCTTAACCCAGACAAATGGTGCTAAGGTTTTTGTTGATTATGCCCATAATGGCGATAGTTTAACTAAGTTGCTAGATGTTGTCAGCCAACACCAAAAAGGGCAAATGACTCTTATTCTAGGAGCTCCCGGCAACAAGGGAGAAAGCCGACGTGCTGACTTTGGACATGTCATCAATCAATACCCGGATTTAGATATCATCTTAACTGCTGATGATCCTAACTTTGAAGATCCACAAACTATCTCCGAAGAAATTGCCAGCCATATCCACAGACCAGTTCAAATCATTATTGACCGCGAAAAAGCTATCGAAACAGCCATGCGTCAAACCAAAACTGAAAATGATACTGTCATTATTGCTGGAAAGGGAGCAGATGCCTACCAGATCGTTGAAGGCAAACATGCTAAATACCCTGGTGACCTTCTTGTCGCTAAATCCTTTCTATAGACTATTTAGAATGATTATCACTTCTTTTTGTAACCATTATTGATATTTTTTTGAATGATTATTGTTAAGAGTGTTTTCTATAAAAAGAGAAGAAAAGGGCTTTTGTAAGCCCTTTTACTATGCTATAATCAAATTCGTATTAGCCTTGTTGGACTTTCATAAAATCGTTCATGTTTTCATCTATTGATTTGTAACAGCCATCTTTGCTATCCAAATAAGCCAGCACTTCAAAAGGAGGATTTGTCTTGTCTGAGATTCACGCTCAACATATTGACGTGGCCTACGACCATCATACCATTATTGAAAATCTATCCGTCAAGATTCCTCACGGAGCGATTACGACCATTATCGGTGCCAATGGCTGTGGAAAATCTACCTTGCTCAAAGCTTTAACACGTATCCACAGTATCAATAAAGGACAGATTTATCTGGACGGGCAAGCCATAGCTCAAATGCCTACGAAGGAGGTTGCTAAAAAAATCGCTCTATTACCACAAGTTTTAGAAGCAACTGAAGGGATTACGGTCTATGAGTTAGTATCCTATGGGCGTTTTCCCCATCAAAAATATCTAGGAAGCCTGACAACTCACGATCGTAGTCGTATTCACTGGGCTATGGAGATGACCAAGATTACAGATTTAGCCAATCTCGAAGTGGATAGCCTCAGCGGTGGGCAAAGACAACGTGTCTGGATTGCGATGGCTTTGGCGCAAGATACAGACACTATTTTCCTGGATGAACCGACAACTTATTTGGATTTAAATCATCAACTTGAAGTCCTAGAGCTCTTGGCAGATTTAAACAAGAAGTCTCATAAAACCATCATTATGGTGCTTCATGATTTGAATTTATCAGCACGATTTTCAGATCATATTATCGCTATGAAAAACGGCAAGATTCAGTACCAAGGATCTGTTGAAGACATCATCACATCCGAACGTATCGAAGATATTTTTCACATTAAGGCTCATATCATCGAGGATCCTGTTTCCACACGTCCTATTTTACTTTCTTATCAATTACTACCTTTGGAGGATTTATGAAATTTCGCAAACTCTTAACACTCATTTGTCTGTTTACAGTCTCTTTTCTTCTAGTTGCTTGTGCTTCTTCTAAACAAGAAAGCTCAAAGCCAGAGGAAGTCAAAATCTCCAGTATGCCTAAAATAAAAGGGTTTACCTACTACGGGGATATCCCTGAAAATCCTAAAAAAGTTGTTAACTTCGCTTATTCATACACAGGACATCTCTTGAAACTCGGTGTTGACATGTCTTCTTTTTCTCTTGATTTAGAAAAGAATAGCGCCGCCTTTGGGGATAAACTGAAAGGCTTACCACAACTCAAATCAGCTGATACAGAAGCTATTGCTGCTGAAGAGCCGGATTTAATCATTGTGTTCTCACTTGATGAAAACATTGATAAACTCAAAGAAATTGCACCTGTACTAGCCATCGAATTCGGTGCTAGCGACTACTTGGAGGTCATGAACCAGTTTGGGCAAGTATTTGGCAAAGAAAAAGTAGCTAAAGCCTGGCGTCAAGATTGGGACAAAAAAGTGTCTGAAACTAAAAAAGAACTAGCTAATCAACTCAAACCAGACACAACCTTTACAGTTATGGATTTCTATGACAAGAGCATCTATCTTTATGGTCCAGAATTTGGCCGTGGTAGTGAATTAATCTACCGTGCCTTGGGTTACAAAGCTCCTCAAAAAGTTCAAGAAGACGTCTTTAAAGACGGTTGGTTCGGAGTTTCTCAAGAAGTTATTGGCGACTATATCGGGGACTATGCGGTTGTTAATATCAATAAAGATAATGAAAAAGCAGCTTCATCACTTAAAGAAAGTGATGTTTGGAAAAATATTCCCGCTGTCAAAGCAGGTCACGTCTTAGAAGTGGACTACAATCTCTTCTACTTCGCTGATCCAATGTCTCTTGATCTCCAATTAGATGCTTTTGCGGAGGCTATCCAAAAAGCTAATTAATCATTAGAAAGGCTACTATGACGCCCTCAATGACTCATCAAAATAGGCCAAAATATCTTTGGCTTGTTTTTTTCATTCTGACTATCTTACTTCTTTTAGGAAGCTATATTGGCTTACGCTTTGGCGCTATCAATTTTTCAAATTCAGAATTATTAACTACCTTACAGCAGCCCCTCACTCATTCAAATATCCAAGATATTGTCATTGACATTCGCCTACCAAGGATGTTGGCAGCTCTTTTTGTTGGCGCAGCAATGTCGCAAGCAGGTGCTATGATGCAAGGTATTACAAGAAATGTCATTGCTGACCCAGGCCTTCTTGGCATTAATGCTGGAGCTGGTTTATCCCTCATCATCGCCTATGCTTTTTGGGGCAATCTGCACTACTTTCAAATTCTATTGATTTGTCTACTCGGTTCTAGTCTAGCAGCCGTGATGGTTTTTATTCTCGCTTATCAAAAAAGTAAGGGCTACAATCAACTGAGATTAATCTTAGCAGGTGCTATGGTTTCCACCTTATTTTCAGCGATTGGACAAGCTATTACGATCTATTTTGACCTTGAAACCACTGTCATTGGTTGGCAGGCAGGAGGACTCTCACAAATCAACTGGTCAATGATTTCCTTGATTATTCCCATCATTAGTATCGGACTTATACTAGCACAATTATTTGCCCATCAGTTAACGATCCTCAGTTTAAATGAAACAGTAGCCAAGGCTCTTGGACAGGAAACTTTTCTAACGACCTTGTTACTATTAGTCATTGTTTTGGTTATCTCATCTGGGGCTGTCGCTATGGTTGGTTCGATTGCTTTTGTTGGGTTAATTATCCCTCATGCCATTAAGCTTTTTGTTCCAAAGGATTACCGCCTCATTCTCCCTCTATCAGCTTACGCTGGAGCTGTATTTCTGCTTTGGGTAGATATTATCTCGCGAATGATCAATCCACCAAGAGAAACACCAATCAGTGCTATTATCGCTGTCGTCGGGCTTCCTTGCTTCCTATGGCTTATTAGGAAGGGGAAGTATTTATGATGACACACCCAAACCGCACTAAACTCACCTTTCTCGTATTAGCTTTGCTGCTTGTTTCTTGTTTTGTCATTGCCTTGTCAATAGGCTATGCCAATGCTTCCATCATGGATATCGTTGAGGTCTTGACCGGTCAAGCTTCTAAGGGAATGACTCTGATCATTGCTAAAATTCGCCTACCACGCATTCTTGCCTGTCTTTTAGGGGGTGGCTCGCTTGCCTTATCGGGGTTACTTTTGCAGAATCTAACCAAAAATCCTTTGGCTGACTCCGGTATTTTAGGGATCAATTCTGGAGCTGGTTTAGTAGTAGCTCTGGTTGTTGGCTATTCTGATTTATCAGATATAACGACCATGGCAGTGACGCCTTTCTTAGCAATGTTAGGTGGTATAACTACTATTGTCCTGGTTTACTTGATTTCACGTAAAAAGAACCACGGGGTTAGCCCAACTCGTTTAATCATTGCAGGTATAGGAATGTCTAGTCTCTTATCTGGACTGATGGTAACCATTGTCTCCAGTATTGATGACTTTAAGGTTGACTTTATTGTTAGCTGGTTGAGCGGTAGTATTTCGGGAGGATCTTGGTCAAGAGTCATTATCTTTGCACCTGCTTTGCTACTTATTTGGGGCATTACTTATACCAAAAGTCAATCCCTAAACATTATGAATCTCAATGAACAAACAGCATTAGCCTTGGGCTTGAATCTTCATAAAGAAAGACTGATTGTCCTTATCTTATCAACTGCCTTAGCTTCCCTCAGCGTTGTCTTAATTGGTAATATTACCTTTATCGGTCTTGTTGCTGGTCATATCACACGCAAGCTATTAGGAGCAAGTCATCATTTGACCATACCAAGTAGTATTATTCTAGGTATGATCTTACTCTTGGTTGCTGACACTATCGGTAGGGTCTTATTGGTTGGTACAGGCATTCCAACTGGTATTATTGTTACCCTAATCGGAGCGCCTTATTTCCTCTACCTTATGACTAAAGTCAAACTATAAAAAAACACAGACATCAACCATTGATGTCTGTATTTTTAGTTTATGCATTGAAGCTTTCTGTCAATTGTGGCACCACTTGTTTCTTACGTGAAACAGCTCCTGCTAGGAAAGCATGGTTGCTATCTAATTTGAAATTAAAGGCTGCTTCAACCTTATCCATATTTGAACCAAGAGCAAGGATTTCTGAGTTTGAGTTAAGAATATCTGTAATCATCAAAACAAAGTCTGAGTAACCTTCTGAAACGATCGCTTCAGAAATAGCTGCTTCAATCTCTTCTTGACGGTTCAATACATCTTTGATATCAACAGTGTTAACTTGAGCGACACGAACATTATTTCCGTTAAGTTCAAAGGTTTTAGCATCAATGTCAATCAATTCTGCTGCTGACTTGCTAGCAAGGTTTGTCCCAGCTTTAAGCAATTCAAGCCCATACTCTTCCAAGTTAACACCAGCAATTTCTGCCAATTCTTTAGCCACTTGTGGGTCTGACTCGTGAGTTGTTGGTGATTTCAAGAGAAGGGTATCCGAAATCAAGCCTGAAAGCAAGAGACCAGCCACTTCTTTTGGAAGTTCAACATTGTTTTCTTTAGCAGCGCGATAAACGATAGATGATGCTGACCCAACTGGTTCTAAACGCATGTAAAGAGGGTTTGCTGTCTCAAAATTAGCCACACGGTGATGGTCAATCACAGCCGCAACTTCAACATCACGAATATCTGAGATAGACTGTTGGAATTCATTGTGGTCTGTCAAGATAACTTGGCTAACACCTTCTGCTTTAGCAGACTCAACTACACATGGAGCTTTCACGTCAAAGTAGTTAAGAGCAAAAGCTGTTTCTTCATTTGGTGTACCAAGCGCTACAGCTTCAGCATCACGACCAAAGGCTGTACGCTCCAAGTAAGCCCAACCGTATGATGATGCAATAGCATCTGTGTCAGGATTTTGGTGACCAAAAACTAAAAATTTAGACATGTTTATACCTCTTCATTATTTTAAATTCTGTTACATTATACCATAAGTCAAGCCAACTACCAAAGGGCTTGCTGGTAAATAAAAAGAGCTGATAAAGCACACATGAAAAAGCTAGGGTAACTTCCTAGCTTTATTTCCTTAAGCACCTTGCATGCGTTTTAAATATTCTGTATAGCTTTCTGTTTGCATGATATCCTTAGCATTTTGAACACGGGCTGCTGTGGGTGGTTTAACTCCCTCAAGCTTGTAAGGAATGCCCAATTCACGCCATTTGAATTCACCCATAGTATGGTAGGGAAGAATTTCAAACTTATCAACATTTTTAAGCGTTTTGACAAATTCTCCTAACTCTTCCAACTCCTCATCCACATCAGTCAATCCTGGCACCAAAACATGGCGAATCCAGACAGGTTTGCCCTTATCTGAGAGATAGCGAGCACAAGCTAAGATATTACGGTTGGATTGCCCTGTAACAATCTTATGCTTTTCAGGACGGATGGCTTTGATGTCTAGCAAGACCAAGTCAGTCACTTCTAAAAGCTTATCAAAAATGTCATGGTAGGCTGGCTTATCGCGAAAAGGTAGGGCACAAGTATCCAAGGTACAGTGAATACCGTATTTTTTGGCTTCATGAAAGAGAGCTGTTACAAACTCGATTTGTAGGAGTGCTTCCCCACCAGAAACGGTAATACCCCCATTTTTTCCCCAGAAATGACGGTACTTCATCGCCTCATTTAAAACGTCTTCGACTGTTCTTTCCTGAGAATTGTTGGTTTCCATTTGCCAAGTATCAGGATTGTGACAATATTGACAACGCATTTTACAACCTTGCATGAAAACAATAAAACGAATTCCTGGACCATCAACCGAACCAAAACTTTCTGTCGAGTGGACCATTCCCGTTACTTGCGAATAATCAATCTCAGTCATCCCAACCTCCCATACGTGAAAATTTTATGTAACCGTTTTTATAGTTTCTATTATACACTTTTCACAAGCAAAATAAAAGTATCACAAGAAAATGTCCTCAGAAATAGCACAAGTTCTTTTATAGTACAGACTGTCATCGATTTCTCTCGTATTTTATAGCACAAAAAATTCAGAGCTAATTTGAGCTCTGAATTGTCAACTTAGGCTTCTTCTTCCTCCTCAGGAATGTCTGAAAGCAATAATTTTAATTTATTAATACGGCCATCTTTGACCTTATCATTAATAAGCGTTAAACGCTTGTCGCTACTATCAACAGTATAGGACTCTTTGACTTCTTGACTTGGAATGGAACCAACCCCAGTTAAATAGAAACCGGCAATGGTATCAACATCATCACTTTCCAAGTTAGTGTCAAAATAGTCGTTGAATTCATTAAGGGTCATTGTCCCTTTGACAATATAGGTATTATCGTCAATCTCACGAACAGATTCAGCTGCGAGATCAGTTTCATCATCGATTTCCCCAACAATCTCTTCAAGCAGGTCTTCCAAAGTCGCAATACCAGCTAATCCCCCGTATTCATCCAAAAGAATAGCCATTTGATTTTGTGTTGCTCGTAATTGCGTTAGCAAATCATCCACAAAGATAGTCTCAGGAACGAATAAAGGCTCCTGCATAATACGACGAATGTTGATCTTATCAAAGCCATTAGCAAAAGCATCATTAAGGATTTTCTTAGTATGGATAAGACCTATCACCCTGTCCTTATCCCCATCATAAACAGGGATACGAGAATAGTTTTCTTTTAAAATCCCTTGAACAATTTCTTTGATGTCATCGTTAATATCTACCATGAATGCATCTGTGCGAGGCACCATAACCTCTCGAGCCATCATCTCGTCAAGTGAAAAAATCCCTTGAAGCATGCCGATTTCTTCCGCATCCAGCGATGCTTCACTATTGGTTAAGATATACTCGATCTCATCACGTGTCATCTGCTCATCCGCATCATCAAAACTCATCGGTGTGATACGACTGAGAAGGTTGGTTGAAGCTGAGAGCAACCATACGAAGGGACTAACGATCTTGCTCAAAACCAGAATCACTGGTGCAGAAATAACCGCAAGATTTTCCTTAAGGTTCATGGCAATTCGCTTGGGATACAATTCACCAAGAACAATCGAAATATATGTCAAGAAAATAAGCGACACTGCATTACCAGCAGAACCTGCAAATCTAGAGTCTCCAAACCAACCCGCAATAACATTTCCTAGTGAATCCGCAAATTGGGCTCCGGCTAAGAGATTAATAAGCGTGATGCCAACCTGAATGGTTGATAAAAAGTTATTAGGATTTTCTAAAACCTTCAACAAGCGGACGAATTTTTTTTCGCCCTCTTCAGCTTTTTGCTCAACTCGAGAACGATTCAAGGAAACGAGAGCCATCTCACTAGCTGAGAAAAAGGCATTTAGCAAGGTTAAAACAAGTAATAAAATAAACTGTAAAATCAAGGACTGACCGGGGTCTTCCATCAATGTTCTCCTAAAAAGTAAATATAGTGTTTATATTATAGCATAAAATCAAGCACGAGTGTAAGCATTTCTGCCCTAAACAACAGTCTTAAAGCGTTTTTTTCTGAAATCCTGTCACTAAAAATAGGTGACATTGACTTAACTGTCTGAAAAATCATAGAGTTGAGGGTACTCATGGCACTCTGGATTTTTAGGGTGACAAATCGCACGCCCAAAATAAATCATGGCTTGATGAGCTGGTAGCCATTTTTCTTCTGGCAAGACCTCCATGACACGTTTTTCGATTTCAAGTGGGGTTGCTGATTTCTTGACGATATCATGGTGTTTACAAATCCTAGTCACATGAGTATCCACTGCGAAAGCGGGGATACCAAAACCAACACTCATTACAACATTAGCTGTCTTACGTCCCACACCAGCCAAACTCTCCAACTCAGGTCGAGTTCTAGGAACTTCTCCACCAAAATCTTCCAAGAGCTGCTGGGAGCATTTCTTTAAAAACTTAGCCTTATTGCGATAAAGACCTAATCGAGAAATATACTTGGCAATCTCGCCTTCTTCTGCCAAAGCCATATCAGCCGGTGTTGGAAAAGCCTCAAAGAGAGCTGGCGTTACCTTATTGACCGCTGCGTCTGTCGTTTGAGCAGACAGGGTTACAGCTACTAACAACTCAAAACTATTGCGGAAGTCCAAACTAGGCTTAGCATCTGGAAAAAGAGCGATAATCTCTTCGATAACCTTACGTGCGCGTTTTTTTGATAAAACCATAACCATTCCTTTTTGTTTTTTACTATTATAGCATGACTAGTCATTTCAGATGTAAAACAGCCCCTCCACAGAAGAGCTGTCTTAGTACCTGTATTCACAAAGTTATAAAGCCCTTAAAAGACGATTAATGTGTGATAGTTTGACAAAGGCAACCTCTGACGATACCGATTTTTCAACATCCTTAGCCAATCTTCGAGAGTGGTTCCAGCAAGCAAAAGTTCGCTCAACAACCCAACGCTCTATCAGCTTTCAATCGCTTTTTTTTACCAGTTCCGTCAAAATGGTGTCCCACAAGCCGCTCTCCTTAGCACGACGAAAGAAACTCCAGACAGTTGGGTAAGGAGGGAAATCATGAGGGAGCATGCGCCATTGGCAGCCTGTTTTAGTGATATACAAGGTGGCGTTCACAAGTTCTCGTTTAGACCATTTATAGGTGCGGTGTTTGGAGAAATAGGGTTCAAGTTGAGCCCATTCTTGATCGGTTAAATCAGTATCATATGCTTTTCGTGCCATATCTTTAGTTTAACATTTTTTATGAATACAGGTTCTTAGTATCATTAATGAAATAATCTTTTCTTAAGTTTGGCCAAACCAATCATCAGTGATGATAGGCCTAATAAGCTAGCAACTGAAGAACTCCAATCGGATTCATCTCCCGTTGCTGGTAGTACCTTAGCTAAATTACTTTTATCAGTACCGTCATCACCTTTTTGCACAGCTTTTGTCACACTAGCTGTTGATAATGCCTTAAAGGCTCTTCTTTGTCCCTTCTTATCCACAATTTTTCCAAAAGCATGTCCTTGAGGGGATAAGGTTTTCTGAGAAATCGGCTGACGATCCGTTTTTCTAGTCCCAATCAGATAAATCAGGTGCTGAGGATTGACCAAAAGACTTTCACCAACAAGGCGTGCTTCTACCAGACTTAGACCTTGTTTGAGTAAATGGTAAATCAATTGTTTTTTACCAGCTTTACCATCTTGGAGTAATTCTTGATAGCCTAATGGTAAGGCATCTGTTTGGATATACTGGATAGCATAAGGAATCTCTGTCGTCTCTTCTATCTCCTCTTGACTAGTAAAAGTTGTTAAAGCTCTTTGACTTTCAAAAAGCTCACCAATCTGCAAGAGCAACCTGTCTTGGTTAGCGGAACTATTAAAGAGTACTCCCATGGGAAGCCCATCCTTTGTCAGATGTGTTGGGAGGGTTAAAGATGGTGTCCCTGTCAAGTTAGCCAACTGTGTAAATGGTGTCAAGGTCCAAGCAGGCAACCATTGTTGATAAATCAATTCCAGCTGCTCTTCCTTAGATAAGCCAGACATGTCTCGCATTTTTTCCTTCAACTCTTCTGGAATATGATGGTAGTCTGCTTCTGGAGCTGCATAAGCTGTCGTAGGCGTCAAGAAGATAGGGTATTGGCTATAGAAAGTGTTCAACTCTTCTATCAATAAGGCTACATCTGCCCATGCCGCATCAACATCATCTCGTGTTAAAGATTGACTGGTTTGATAAAGAGCCCATGTTAATAACTCGACATCATCTGCTGTTAAATGACGTTTGAGTTTCTGGTTAATCAGATAATCTGCAATAGCAGTCCCTGCAGCTGCGATGGTATAGTAATCCATCATCATCCGTTTGCCATCAATCGGATAATCAACCTCGACCGTTTGATAGCCCTGTTTATTTAAGAAATCCACAGTCTCTTCCACAGCTTTCACTGCTTCTGGACTAATCGGAGTACCTGCTGGGGTTTTGGTTGTATAAGCAATCACCTGATTTGTCGATAATATGGCACTTGTTTGCTCCTCCTTAGCTTTTGTTTTCAACAAGGCTTCAAAAAGAGTTTTAGTATCCTCGACCGTCTTTGTAACCGCAAAATGGCTGACTTGATTTTTAAGACTTGGGGAATTACCTTCCAAAATCCCACGTGTCGGATGAAGGCCAACAAGACCTGACCAAGAGGCTGGAATTCGAGTCGAACCGCCACCATCACTTGCTGATGCTATGGCAACCTGACCACTAGAGACAGCCGCTGAAGCTCCGCCAGAAGAACCTCCAGGATTATGGGCTAGGTTCCAAGGATTGTGGGTAGTCCCATACAAATCAGAGTTTGTCACATTAATCAAGCCAAGCTGTGGAAAAGCCGATTGACCAATAACAATGAAACCAAGCTTTTGCAACTGCTTGACAAAAGAGCCTGTGGAACGAGAGGTTTGATTGCTCAAAAAGGTGAAGCCCTGTGTATTTTGTCCACTAGCAACCGTATGACCTAAGCCTTTGACAACAATCGGGACTTTATAAAAGGGCTGGCCTTCATCTGCTAAATTAGCCAATTCCTGTCGTGCTTCAGCTTCTCGTGTCGAAATAATGTTATTAAGTTCTGGATTCGTCTCTTTGATGGTCTCAAAAGCATAATCCAATAACTGGTCTCCTGTTACACGACCAGACTTAATCCATTGGCTCATCTGACTAGCACTGGCTCTGCGATAATCATCAAGAGTTATGGGAGCCATCGTTTGTGCTTCCGAATCCTGACTGGCATCAGCACCGACAGCCAAATTGGGTTCTGTTTTTGTGACTAGGTCTCTTGTTAATTGGTCGGTAGAATTGTCAGCTAATGGAGCGCTAGCAGCCATCACTGGATTATTCGATGGACTAGACTCAAGAGAGTGAGTACTTGCTTGATTATTATCAGCTTGAGTTATTGCAGAATCTGATGGTAAAGAATTTCCCGCTACAGAGCTGGGCGGCTCTACCACTACAGGCTCTACACTTGGTTCTGTCATGACACTTACTGGTGTTTCTAGACTTGATGGTTCATCTGCTAAAACCAAGTCTGACACCATTAATTGACCTGCTGACAAAGCTAAAACAACGGCTAGAACATAAGAACTTTTAAAACTGTAAAATGGCTTACGAGACATGGCAACTCCTTGATCATTGTGATAAAAACACCTTTATTATAACACTCTCAAAAAGAAAAAACAGCCATTACTGGCTGATTTCTGGCTCTATAATTTCTGTAGTGGGTAAAATCCACTGCGGATGTT
>NZ_JBLOJT010000130.1:0-3956 GCF_047785745.1 Streptococcus pluranimalium
AATAGAAAATAGCTTATGAAGAATGATATTATCATAAAATGTTGATTCTAAGCTAATTAACATTGTTTAATTGTTATCAATAAGGTTAAACTGAGTTTTACTAAGCAGGCTCTTACTAAACTATCATTCATTCAATAAGAAATTAGCAAAGAAGCTAAAAAGAGAGTTCGAGCAAAATCGGTAACTAGAAGAGTTCGATTTCCTCTCACTCAACTCGTTTATTCCTAACTTCGAGCTGATGCCGAAACGCTTCCTCCAGTCCGTTTCACTACTACCACTGAACAACTCAAACAGTCACGTCCTTGATTGTTTGAACTTTGAAATTAGGGAAGTAAGGCTTTCTAATTCATTAGATGTATAAAATCTAATGATATTCGTACCTTAGATAGATTATTTGTAACTCACAATTTTCCACCTTCGAACCTTATAAACCTTGAAACACCCAAGACTGCACCTCACTTAGTTGACTTGAATAACTAAAAAAGGCAAGGACTTTTGTCCTTGCCTCCTTCAATACAGGAAATACTTTCAAGTATCTCTTTTTTATTATTCACCAGAATTTTTCTTAATAATTTCTTCTTGAACTGACTTAGGAACATCTTCATAGTGGTCAAATACCATCATGAACGTACCACGTCCTTGAGTTGCAGAACGAAGAGTTGTTGCGTAACCAAACATTTCAGCAAGTGGAACGAAGGCACGAACGATTTGGCTGTTACCATGAGCTTCCATACCATCAACACGTCCACGACGAGCTGTAACGTGTCCCATAACATCTCCAAGATTTTCTTCTGGAACTGTTACTGTAACAAGCATCATTGGCTCAAGGATAGCAGGTTGTGCCGATTTAGCAGCTTCTTTAAGGGCAAGTGAGGCAGCAATCTTGAAGGCTGTTTCAGATGAATCGACATCGTGGTATGATCCATCGTAAAGCTTAGCTTTAACGTCAACCAATGGGTAACCAGCAAGAACACCGTTTTCCATAGATTCTACAAGACCTTTTTCAACGGCTGGGATAAATTCACGTGGAACCACACCACCGACGATTGCGTTCTCAAATTCGAATCCTTTGCCTTCTTCGTTTGGCGTAAATTCGATCCAAACGTCACCGAATTGACCTTTACCACCTGATTGGCGTTTGAAGAATCCACGAGCTTGAGTAGAAGCACGGAATGTTTCACGGTAAGATACCTGAGGAGCACCAACGTTTGCTTCAACTTTGAATTCACGTTTCATACGGTCAACAAGGACATCAAGGTGAAGCTCACCCATACCTGCGATAACTGTTTCACCAGTTTCAACGTTTGTTTCAACGCGGAATGTTGGATCTTCTTCAGCAAGTTTTTGAAGGGCAATACCCATTTTATCTTGGTCAGCTTTAGATTTTGGCTCAACCATCAATTGGATAACTGGTTCTGGAACGTTGATTGACTCAAGAATAACTTTTGCTTTCTCATCGGTCAATGAGTCACCAGTTGTTGTATCTTTCAAACCAACGGCAGCTGCGATATCACCAGCGTAAACTGTTTCAATCTCTTGACGGCTGTTAGCGTGCATTTGAAGGATACGTCCGATACGCTCACGTTTACCTTTTGAAGTATTCATAACGTATGAACCTGAGTTAAGAACACCAGAGTAAACACGGAAGAATGTCAAACGACCTACGAATGGATCAGTCATGATCTTGAAGGCAAGAGCTGCAAATGGCTCTTCATCAGATGCTGGACGTTCTTCTTCAGCGTCAGTATCAGGGTTAGTACCTTTGATTGCAGGGATATCAAGTGGACTTGGAAGGTAATCGATAACCGCATCAAGCATCAATTGAACACCTTTGTTTTTGAAGGCAGAACCACAAAGAACTGGGAAGAATTCAACATTGATTGTAGCCTTACGAATACCTTCCATCAATTCTTCGTTAGTGATTTCTTCACCTTCGAGGTATTTCATCATCAAGTCTTCATCTGTTTCAGCAACAGCTTCAACCAATTTTTCACGGTACTCTTCAGCTTGTTCAAGATATTCAGCTGGGATATCTTCTTCAAGAATATCTGTACCAATGTCATTAGTATAGATTTCAGCTTTCATCTTGATCAAGTCGATGATTCCACGGAAATCATCTTCTGAACCGATCGGCAATTGAATTGGGTGAGCGTTAGCTTGAAGACGGTCATGGAGTGTGCTTACTGAGTAAAGGAAGTCTGCACCGATTTTATCCATTTTGTTAGCAAAAACGATACGAGGAACTCCGTATTCAGTTGCTTGACGCCAAACTGTTTCTGTTTGAGGTTCTACACCTGATTGAGCGTCAAGAACAGTTACCGCACCATCAAGCACGCGGAGTGAACGTTGTACTTCAATTGTGAAGTCAACGTGTCCTGGTGTATCGATGATATTAACACGATGTCCATCCCATTGTGCAGTTGTCGCAGCAGATGTGATTGTGATACCACGTTCTTGCTCTTGCTCCATCCAGTCCATTTGTGAAGCACCTTCATGTGTTTCACCGATTTTGTGGATCTTACCAGTGTAGTAAAGAATACGCTCAGTTGTTGTTGTTTTACCCGCATCAACGTGAGCCATGATACCGATATTACGAGTTTTTTCTAGTGAAAATTCGCGAGCCATTAGGTTTCTCCTATAAAATTTATTTTACTTAGTCATTATAACACTATTTAAGAAAAACGGATAGGCAGGACCTACCCGTTAGTAGTGTTTATTTGTTCAACTCCCAATACGGAAGCACCTATAGTACTTGGCTTTGCAGCATATGTTAGTTAACATTAATCATCCCATACAATAATATAGAATAAAATTCTTGATATCTATATAGCAAACTAAACCACAGTACTTTAATCTTACCAGCGGAAGTGAGCGAAGGCACGGTTGGCTTCTGCCATTTTGTGTGTGTCTTCACGTTTTTTAACTGATGCACCAGTATTGTTAGCTGCATCCATAATTTCTTTTGAAAGACGGTCTTTCATAGTGTGCTCACCACGGGCACGTGATGCGTTAACCAACCAACGTAGACCAAGTGTCACACGACGTTCTGGACGAACTTCAACCGGGACTTGGTAGTTTGAACCACCAACACGACGTGCACGTACTTCAAGTACAGGCATGATGTTATCCATAGCTGTTTCAAACACTTCAAGAGCATCTGTTCCAGTAGTTTCTTTAATTTCTGCAAAAGCATCGTATACGATTGATGATGCAGTACCACGTTTACCATCAAGCATTACACGGTTGATAAGACGTGTCACAATTTTTGAATTGTATAATGGATCCGGCAATACTTCGCGTTTTGGCGCTCTATTTTTACGACTCATTTTCTCTTATCCCCCTTCTATTATCCTTTAGGACGTTTAGCACCGTATTTAGAACGGCCTTGTTTACGATCTGCAACACCTGCTGTATCAAGTGCACCACGAACGATGTGGTAACGTACCCCTGGAAGGTCTTTCACACGTCCACCACGGATAAGAACAACACTGTGTTCTTGCAAGTTATGACCGATACCTGGGATGTATGCAGTTACTTCGATAAGGTTACTCAAACGTACACGAGCGAATTTACGAAGGGCTGAGTTAGGTTTTTTAGGTGTCATTGTTCCAACACGAGTCGCAACACCACGTTTTTGTGGAGCAGACAATTTAGTGTGAACTTTTTTATGACTGTTGTAACCAATATTCAAAGCAGGTGAATCTGATTTTTCAACTTTAGATTTACGTGGTTTACGTACCAACTGGTTAATTGTAGGCATCTACATTTCTCCTATAAAATTTTATTTTTGGCTGAATAGAACGATTGGTGACATCTTCTATTCTGTGTGTACTTTTGCAACATTTGTCAGCACGTCTCTGTACACTTTTGAGAGACCAAAAGTAAAAAGTACCGTTTATCATAATAACACTTTATTAATGATTCGTCAATGTTTTTTTATCATTACGTATGTGTCT
>NZ_JBLOJT010000131.1:0-3840 GCF_047785745.1 Streptococcus pluranimalium
TAAGTCACCCACTACAGTTGACGAAGAGCCATAATTAATCATTACGTCCCAAAATACGTAGAAGGCTTAAGAACAAGTTAATAAAATCTAAGTAAAGGCTAAGTGCCATTGAAATAGCCCAACCATCCTGTACATTACCACCTGTGTGTTGGTAAACACGTTTAATCATTTGGTTATCATAAGCAATCAAACCTGAAAAAATCAATACAGAAGCAATACTGATGATAAAACTCATTGTGCCACTTCCGATAAAGATGTTAACCACACTGGCAATAATAATACCAATTAAGGCTGCCATAAGCGCCTTAGACATCCCTGACAAGTCTTTCTTAATCGTTGCACCAATGGCTGCCATGATAAAGAAAACAAGGGCAGAACTAACAAAAGCTTGAAGTACTGTTGTTTGAACGTATTGAACAATGATAAAACTTAGGGTAAAACCGTTCAAAGCCGAATAGGTCAAAAATAGTGGCAAAGCAGCTGGTGTGTTTTTACGTGCTGCATTAGACGCCAAGAAAACCAAGGCTAATTCTACAAAAAATGCACCCAGATAAACCCATGAATATTGCGTCATAATAGTAATAAGGTTTGCTTGGAATGGGTAAAGCATCAACCAAGACACAAAGGCTGAAAGCCCGATACCAATACCTACAAGACTGTATATTTTAGTAAAGAAAGCTGACAAGCCGTCCTGCGATTCTGTGTAAATAAGATTGTCATTCATAACTGTATTTCCCTTTTCTAACTAACGATTGTGACTACCTAAAAACTTACGGCTAAAGCGAATAGGCTTCCCAAGCTTACGACGCATTGGAATAGTGGCTTCCTTAATCGCCCAATACTTATCAACCATGGTCACAATATAAGACTCTTTATAACGTGGAAAAGCCACTGTTGCCCCCCACATATGTTTGAGGATAATATCTTCTTCTTTTTTGTTTAGTGGTGTTAATTTTTTAGCATTACGTACCGCAATGCGAGGATGAACCCAAGCATGGCTTTTATTAAACTTAGTCACACGCCAATCATAGTAAAAGAAGTCATGTAACAAACCACCTCTAGCAGTACTGTCCTTGTCCCACCCAAACTTTTTAGCAATCTTATAGCTAGTATAAGCAACATTAATGGAGTGCTCCATACGTGTGGAATGGTGATGTTGAACAATACCGTCAAGTTTTTGAAAGCGTGGGTGATCAATCAAATGCCCAACTAACTCCATAAATTCAGCATCTTGTTCATATTTTTTCATAATACTCACCTTTCTAGACTACTATTATACCATATTGGCTTAAAGCAAGCTAAAAATCACTATCCCTGCAGCTACTGCCACATTAAGACTCTCCGCCTGACCAGGCATAGTGATATGAATCAGATGATCCGCTGTCTCACTTGTTTCAGGACTAATCCCTTGACCCTCATTACCCATCACCAAAGCAAACTTATCAAAATGTGCTAAACTTTGGTAATCCACTGACTTATCAGACAAGGTAGTCGCTAAAATCGGTAAAGCAGCTATCTTCATTTGCTCAAAAATAGAAGTCAAAGACTGACGATAAACAGGTAAGTGGAAATGACTTCCCTGCATAGAACGCAGAGTTTTTGGATTGTACAAATCCGCGGATTTATCTGATAAAATCACACCATCTAAACCCGCTGCATCCGCCGTACGAACCATGGTTCCCAAATTTCCAGGATCCTGGACATTCTCTAAAACAAGGTATCGACCTGATTTAAAATCTGGCAAGTCCACTTGATCAAGAAGAACTTCTGCTACAATCCCTTGTGGAGTTGGTGCATCTGATATTTCTTTCAATACATCACTTGAAACCAGAACGATTTCAGAACTTGCTGTAAGCTGATCTACCATCTCTTCTAATACAAAAACATGACGGAATGTAGCGTTAGATTTCTGCGCTTCATCAAAAAGATGCCAGCCTTCTATCAGGTAGGAATCTTTACGATGCTTTTTTTGCAATAATTTTTTTGTTCTTTTGATAAGAGGATTGGACTTTGAAGTGATTACTGTCATATTTTCCCTATTTTCATATGATTATTATCAGAGTATTAATCTTTACATATTTTTAGACATTTTAGCAGCTAATTCCAAACACGTTGCTAAGAGTGCATTATGGTCGCTAATAAAGTTATACAATTGATCTTCACTAAGTACACCAGACTTTATGTCATCATGGGGCTGTTCAAAGAGTCTAAACCATTCCTCGCTTCCATAAAAATCTCTTAGAGCCATATAATCTGCGTAATACTGTTCGAAATCTTCGAGCGCTGTACTAAATGCTTTCAACTTAGGAGCCAAATTATCATACTTGGCTTCCATTTCTTCAATCAGCTGTCTATCTTCAAAAGTCATATCTATTCCTTCCCTACACTCATCTGTTCGTCTACTTCATTATAACAAAAGTGAGTCAGACATTACTAGATGACGGCAGTAATATTTTTTAAAAGGAAGTCAAACAGTTATCTTCTCTGCTGAAACAAGACTTTTGCTAACTTTTTGGGTTATAATAAACTTACTATAACATCAGGAGGATGGGAAAATGAAAAAAATTCGGATGATTGTTTCTGGTCGTGTTCAAGGAGTCGGATTTCGTTATTCAACTTATGCCCTTGCTAAAGAAATAGGAGGTATTCATGGTCGTGTTTGGAATAATGACGATGGAACCGTTGAAATTCTTGCCCAATCTGATGATGCCAACAAGATGGCAAGTTTTATCCAAGAAGTGAGAAAAGGCCCTTCGCGCATGAGTCGCGTCACTTATGTTGATGTGCAAATGGGTAACTTTGAAGACTATACAGACTTTCGTGTAGCCAGTTAAAATTAGGACTTCAGAAGTATTGAGAAAATCCTTAAAAAACTGTAAAATAGATAGGTATTACAAAATTAAAGGATATAAACTGTGAAAAAATTAACTAAAAAATTATTCTTCTCAGGATTTGCATTATCACTGCTCCTATTCCTGTCTGGATGTGTCAGAACTGAACATGGTAAACCCGTTGGCTTTGTCTGGAATACCATCGGTAAACCAATGGAAAAGGTCATCCAGTACTTTGCCAATGACTTAGGTCTCGGCTTTGGTCTCGGGATCATCGCAGTGACAATCATTGTTCGTTTGATTATTTTACCTCTTGGGCTTTACCAATCTCAAAAAGCTGCCTATCAATCTGAAAAGATGGCTTACTTGAAACCTTTCTTAGGTCCCATTCAAGAACGTATGAAGTCTGCAACAACCCAAGAAGAAAAATTAGCTGCTCAAGCTGATTTTATGGCAGCACAGCGTCAATACGGTGTTAGCATGTTTGGTGGTATTGGGTGTTTACCACTCCTAATTCAAATGCCATTTTTCTCTGCTCTTTACTTTGCAGCTCGCTATACTAATGGTATTCAAGGTTCCCAGTTCTTATGGTTCTCCTTAGATAAACCCGATTTGCTTTTGACAGCAATCATTGTAGCACTCTACTTCTTCCAATCTTGGTTGTCAGTCGCTGCAGTTCCAGAAGAACAACGGGCGCAAATGAAAACAGCCATGTATTCAATGCCCCTCATGATGGCATTCTTTGGTTTTTCTTCCCCAGCAGGTGTAACATTATACTGGCTTGTCGGTGGTTTCTTCGCTATTGCCCAACAATTACTCACAACTTACGTTATCAAACCTCGTTTGCGTCAAAAAGTGGAGGCGGAATTTGCTAAAAATCCTCCAAAACCTTTTAAATCAAATGCAACAGCTCGTAAAGACGTAACACCAACAGCTAATCCAACTCAAGGCGCTATTCAAACTAAATCAAATCGTAATGCTGGAAAACAGCGTAAACGTTAATTATAAA
>NZ_JBLOJT010000132.1:0-3836 GCF_047785745.1 Streptococcus pluranimalium
CCGGAACGATTCTCTCTAGATGTTAATTATAAGTCACCCACTACAGTTGACGAAGAGCCAAGAAAACCAGATAGCTTAGCCATCTGGTCTTAGGAGATTATGATTGAGTGAGCTAGTCACTCGAAAAAGAAAAGTTTTAGGATACTTAGAGTATACCTAAGTAAGCTTAAAATTTCCTTAAGCATTTAAATATTCTCATTTTCCACTAAAAACTGGGAAATAAGTGAATTCACCATAATTTTTAAAATCGATTGTTTTAAGGACTTCTAAATCTTCTGAACTAATAGTAAAATCCAAATCCATATTTGAAGCCATGTGATTTTTAAAAAGAATAACTGTTCGTCATCTATTTTCTCCTATTCCTTTACTAATCCTTCTTTGACCAGGTAAGCATGCGCTACACCTGTTGCGCTTTTACCCTTGACATCAACTTGGTAGTTCATGTCCGACATCTCGGTCTCAGTGATTTTGCCAGCCAACTGGTTAAGGATAGTTTTCAATTCTGGGTGCTCTTGCAACAATTCTTCTTTCATCAGTGGAGCTCCCTGATAAGGCGGAAAGAGTTGCTTATCGTCTTCTAAAACGACCAGGTTATATTCTTTGAGCTGACTATCCGTTGAATAGGCATCGATAAGATTGACGTCGCCTGTCTGTATAGCTTGGTAACGCAGGGCTGGCTCCATGGTATTGACCTTGAAAGTCAGTCCATAAAGACTTTGTAGTCCTGGATAGCCATCCGGTCGGTCGTTGAATTCTAACGAAAATCCTGCTACCAATTGATTCTCAACTCTTGTCAAATCTGAAATCTTGGACAGCTTATTTTCTTGGGCAAAATCCTTGCTAACTGCCAAAGCATAGGTATTCTGATAGGCCATGGGTTTTAGCAGGGCCAAACCATCTTGTTTTTTAATCCCATCACGAGCTGCGGTGTAGACTTCTTTCGGCTCATTTGATAGCTTCGGAGGATTTTTTAAAAGACTCCCCGTCACCGTCCCCGTGAACTCAGGATAGATATCGATGTCGCCTGACTTGACCGACTCATAAAGAAAGCTGGTCTTGCCGAAACTAGGCTTGAGCTCGACCTTGAGATCACTCTGATTCTCAATCAGCTCCTTGTACATGTTAATCAAAATTTCCGGCTCAGCTCCCAGTTTTCCCGCAATGACAATGGTGTCATCCGGATGGCTGAGGTTTTTGAACATAGCTGGCGCATAGGTCGCAAAGAGACCAAAAACCATGACTGCGAAGGATAGCAAGATAGTTCTTAGCTTGGCTTTTTCCAACATCTTCAAGACGGCATTAAAAAGAATGGCTAAAATGGCCGATGAAATCGCCCCGATTAAAATGAACGAGCTATTATTACGGTCAATTCCCAACATGATAAAGGAACCAAGACCACCTGCTCCAATCAGAGAAGCCAGTGTGGCTGTGCCGATAATCATGACCGCAGAAGTCCGAATCCCTGACATGATAATAGGCATACTGATGGGAAGAATAAAGGTTTTCAACCGCTCCCAGTGATTCATCCCAAAGGCTGTCCCCGCTTCAATCAAGCTTGGGTCAATGCTGGCGAGCGCTGTCACCGTGCTCTGCATAATTGGAAAGATGGCGTAGATAACCAAGGCCACCACTGCAGGCAGAGTGCCGATTCCCATAAAGGGAATAAAGAGCCCCAAAAGTGCAAGGGAAGGAATGGTTTGAAAGACTCCAGTCACTTGTAAGCTAGCTTCAGCCCAGTTTTGTCTCTTGCTGAGGAAAATCGCCAAAGGGACTGAAATCATAATAGCTACTAGTAAGGCAATAAGAGAAATTTGCAGGTGCTCTACCAAGGCTGTTAGCCAGTCACCAAATTTAGCTTGAAAGGTCGTGAATAAATCAATCATGGCGCACACCTCCAAATAATTCGGCGACAAAAGCATTTGCTGGTTGCTCAAGGATTTCTCCTGGTTCTGCCAATTGAACTAACTCCCCGTGATTGAGGACAGCAATACGATCTCCCAAGCTCAAGGCCTCACGAACATCATGGGTGACAAAAATGGTCGTCATACCAAACTCTTGGTGCAACTCTTTGGTCAGGATCTGTAACTGCTCACGACTAATCGGATCCAAGGCTGAGAAGGGTTCATCCATCAGTAAATACTGGGGTTCATGGATAATGGCCCGCACAATACCCACGCGCTGCTGTTCCCCACCAGACAAATCCTTAGGATAACGGTCTAAATAGTGATCTGGTGTCAATCCCACTCGGTCCAATAGGTAATTGGTTCGTTCCTTGATACGCTCTGTGGACCATTTTTTCATCTTAGGAATGAGCGCGATATTTTCAGCGACAGTCAAATTAGGAAAAAGTGCAATCTGCTGCAAGACATAGCCCATGGACAAGCGAAGCTGACGCATATCCAACTGATTTTGTTGAGTACCGTCAATGATGATTTTGCCATCCGTTAAATCAATCAAGCGATTGAGCATTTTTAAAACGGTCGTTTTTCCCGATCCCGACGGACCAACTAGCACCAAAAATTCACCGTCAGCGATGCTAAAACTCTGATCCTTAAGGACAATCTTGTCACCGAAGGACTTGCTGACATGGTCAAATTGAATCATAAACCTTCTCCATTTCTTGTTTAAGTGCTGCAGTGTATTTGCGAGTGAGCTTGTTTAACAGAGCCTGTTCCTCATTGCTTAAAATCTGAAAAGAGGCTTTTTCCATCTGTTCTAAAGGCAATATCACTTTTTGAGCATAGGATTGACCAAGTGGTGTTAACCTAATAAATTTATGCCGTTTATCGTCAGGATTTTCTATCAATTCAAGAAACCCCTTTTTGCCCCAAGACTTTATCGTAGCATTGACTACTTGTTTACTTGATTGTGTATTTCGAACTAAAAACTGCTGAGTGATGTTTTGTTCATTTCTTTTAGGATAATGGTAAAGCCACAAAAGCATCTGTAAGGATTTACTTTGTAAACCATTTTGCCTAGCATAATAGTCATATGTAGACATTAAATCATCGAAAGCTCTAATATATGATTTTGTTTGTATCATGGATTACACCTCATTTCTGACAACAACTTTTCCGATCGCCTTTGAACTTTCTAAATAAGCATGAGTTTCCGAAATACAATCTAGAGTGAAGATTCTTTCAGGTCTAACGTCAATGTCAGATTTTTCAATATAATTAAGTAAAGTTTGAAGAGTACCCTTAGAAACGTTCCCAGAGTAAAAGGTGGTTAAATAAATATTCTTGGACACCTCTAAAAACTCCCTAAATGTCCCAAAAATGAGATAATAGAATCAAAAGTAATGAGGAGAGCTGTCATGCATTTATTCACAGATGATGAAAAAATCTGGTCAAAACTATCAGAGAAAGGTAATCCCTTAGAACGTTTGGATGCCATTATGGATTGGACTATCTTTCTTCCTTTGTTGTCAGAGTTATTCAGTCCTAAAGATAAAGTCATCAGTCGTGGCGGGCGTCCTCACCTAGAATAGCTCATGATGTTCAAAGTGCTCTTGCTTCAACGTCTTCATAACCTATCTGACGATGCCATGGAATACAACTGCTGGATCCTCTATCTTTTCGTCGGTTTGTTGGTTGTCATGAAGACGCTGTTCCAGATGCGAAAACTATCTGGCTCTATCGTGAGAAATTAACCAAAATCAGGTCGTAACAAGGCGTTGTTCGATTTGTTCCATGCCCATCTCACAGATGAAGGGTTGATTGCCCATTCAGGTCAGATTGTGGAGGCTTCCTTTGTCGAATGCCCTAAACAACGCCATTCATGTGAGGACAATCAGAACATCAAGGAAGGCGAAAAGGTAGACGGTTGGAACAAGT
>NZ_JBLOJT010000133.1:0-3770 GCF_047785745.1 Streptococcus pluranimalium
GTCTATCGACGGTTATTTCTTCTTATGATAGTTGACTGGCTACCACCACCAATAATACTATTCCAAGCTTTTTGGTAGTCACTATCCGTACCACCTATCGCAAAGCGATAAGTCATATTTCCAGCACCATTTTTAGCCCAGTAACTAGTTGTGGTATTGCCACTAACAGTATAACGTCGACCATTTTCAGAGGCTGTTCCAGGTTTCAAACCTGTTTGTTTATTGACAGTAGACTTGATAACACTTGAATCCAGCGAGAACTTTTGACCATTGCCAAAAATACTTGGATCCGCTTGATTAATCGCATTAACCAGATTAGCTAAATAATTTGAATGATTATCATAACCAGTCATTTTAGCTAAAGAATCATTATTATCATGTCCAGCCCATGAAGCTAGAGATACTTTAGGTGTTGCAAGAGCCAACCAGACATCTGAATAGTCATTAGTGGTACCGGTTTTACCAATCCAGTCTGCATTTGCTAAACCGCTATTCAAGGACTGCAAGCGACTCTTAAACTGAGTCGTTGTCCCCGAATCGATTGGTCCTCGAAGTAATTCCTGTAAAATTGTTGCCGTTGCTTTAGAGAAGACCTGAACAGGCTCTGCTTTATGCTGATAAACAACCTCACCTTCATGATTTACAATTTTATCAACTAGATGGGCACGAATATAAGCTCCATTATTAGCAATCATTTGATAGCCATTTGCCATCTGTTCTACCGACATGCCAATACCACCTCCAAGTGGCAAGCTCTCAATATCATAGTTATCAATTGAGATACCCATCTTGGTCATGTAAGCTTCAACATCTACCCCTTTATTTTGTAACAATTTATAAGTCCAAAAGGCAGGAATATTCCAAGAAGTATTGAGCGCTTCTTGAAGCGTCACCATAGCTGTCCCCTCGTCATCCACGTGCATAATTTTTTGACCACTAGAATAAGTCGTTGGGTAATTAGATAATATACTTGCACTCCCCATTAAACCTTGGTCAATAGCAGGACCATAAGCAAGTAAAGGCTTAATCGCAGAACCTGGCGATCTCAACGTATCAAAAGCATGGTTATTTTGATTAATTTTATAATCCCTACCACCTATAAAACCAAGAACGCCTCCTGTACTATTATCAATCAAAACATTACCAACTTCAGTACGACCAGTACCATCATCTAAAATAGATCCATACTGGTTAACAGCATTTTGCATGGCATTATAAATAGGCTTATTAATAGTAGTGATGACTTGATACCCCCCTGTTTGAAGTTCTTCTAAAGCACGCTCTTCGTAAGCCGCCTTAGTCGCGTCATTTTTCAAATCTTGAGTAGATACAGCTTCTTTTTTTACTAAGTAATCGTACATAATTCCCTTAGCTTCTTGCATCACCGAGTAATAAAGATAATCATGCTTCGAAGCTTCTACTGTATCAGAAGCTATAAAATCTTGTTTCAGATCATAAGATTTA
Source organism: Streptococcus pluranimalium (assembly GCF_047785745.1). Lineage (GTDB taxonomy): Bacteria > Bacillota > Bacilli > Lactobacillales > Streptococcaceae > Streptococcus > Streptococcus pluranimalium_B. The sequence continues at coordinate 1,465 of NZ_JBLOJT010000133.1, forward strand.
TAAGATCTATACTCTGCTTCAGTTAGATAACCCTCACGGTACATGTTATAAAGAACATTTTTCGCCCGCGTTAATCCAAATGATAAATCTTCATCTGACTTCAAACGGCCATCTCCATTATAAGGAGAATACACAATTGGACTTTGCGGTAAGCCTGCAATAAAAGCAGCCTGCGGAACAGTTAACTCTGCAGCAGATTTACCAAAAATCCCTTGAGCCGCCTCTTCGACACCAGCGATATTTTGCCCCTTATTATTTCGTCCAAATGGCGATACATTCAAATAAGATGTTAAAATAGCATCTTTATCCATATCTTTTTCTAAAGAAAGAGCATAGATAATTTCTTTAGCTTTACGCTTAAATGTCGGATCATCTCCTAAAATTTGCTGCTTCAGAAGTTGTTGCGTCAAGGTAGATCCCCCACTAGACTCACCAATACCTAGAAGAGACGACATTAGAGCTCTAAAAACAGCCTTAGGAACAACACCATGATGCGTCTTAAAATTCTCGTCTTCGGTTGAAACAATAGCATTTTTCAAATTTTCAGAAATAGACTCACTAGGCACAGGTGTACGTAAAAGGTCCGTATGAATATCTGAAATTAAAGAACCGTCAGAATAGGATAATTGAGAAATCAGTGAACCAGTCTCAACTTTTTTGATAAGCTCCGTTTTATTAGGTACCTTAACACCATCAATTTGACTTGCTAAATACCCAAACCCAAGACCAATACCTAACATGACAAAAAGCAAAACGATGATATAAATAAAATTAGATAATAGTTTCGTAATACGTAATAAAATAGACAAACCATCTGTCATAAACCAGTCACGATCTGACGTTTTCTTAGTAGAACGATTTGTTTTATGTCTCGGTCCCCTTAGGGAAAGACTATGCCTTCCCTTTTGTAACCAAGAACGTGATTTTTTCTTAAAATTAGACATAAAATACCTCATCAAACATTATACCAAACTTCTATATAGCTTGCATGGGACAAAGTACTTCTGATATAATGAGGGTTAGTATAAAACTTATTTTGGAGGCTTACATGAACATTTTTGAAGAGTTAAAAGAAAGAGGCTTAGTCTTCCAAACGACTGATGAAGAAGCTCTTGTCAAATCCCTCACAGAAGGACCAGTTTCTTACTACACTGGTTATGACCCAACAGCCGATTCATTGCATCTTGGTCACTTGGTTGCTATCCTTACATCAAGACGCCTCCAATTAGCTGGACACAAACCATACGCCCTTGTTGGTGGTGCTACTGGCCTCATCGGAGACCCATCTTTCAAAGATGCTGAACGTAGCTTACAGACCAAAGATACCGTTGATGGTTGGGTTGGCAAAATCCAAGGACAACTTTCTCGCTTCCTTGATTTTGAAAGCGGAGATAATAAAGCTGAGATGGTTAATAACTATGACTGGTTCGGCTCTGTTAGTTTCATTGATTTCCTTCGAGATGTTGGAAAATATTTTACCATTAACTATATGATGAGCAAAGAATCTGTTAAAAAACGGATTGAAACTGGTATCTCTTATACAGAATTCGCTTATCAAATCATGCAAGGTTACGACTTCTATGAGTTAAACCAAAAACATAACGTCACACTTCAAATTGGTGGTTCAGACCAATGGGGTAATATGACAGCTGGAACTGAGTTGCTCCGCCGTAAAGCCGATAAAACTGGACATGTTCTCACAGTGCCCCTTATTACAGACGCTACGGGTAAAAAATTTGGTAAATCGGAAGGAAATGCTGTGTGGCTTGATGCTGATAAAACATCACCATATGAAATGTATCAATTCTGGCTTAATGTTATGGATGACGATGCTGTTCGATTTTTAAAAATCTTCACCTTCCTATCACTAGATGAGATTGCTGCTATTGAAAAACAATTTGATGCTGCACGTCATGAACGACTGGCCCAAAAAGTATTAGCCAAAGAAGTTGTTATCCTCGTCCACGGTGAAGACGCCTATCGCCAAGCACTCAATATCACTGAGCAGCTCTTCGCAGGAAATATCAAAAACCTATCTGCATCAGAATTAAAACAAGGACTAAGCAATGTTCCTAACCATTCAGTTGATGCTGAAGACGACCTAAATATTGTTGAAATCCTTGTGAAGTCAGGAATCTCACCATCAAAACGTCAAGCACGTGAAGACGTTCAAAACGGAGCAATCTACATCAATGGTGATCGTATGCAGGATTTAACATACACTTTATCTGATAATGATAAAATTGATCAAGAATTAACGGTCATCCGTCGCGGTAAAAAGAAATATTTCGTACTTACCTACTAAA
>NZ_JBLOJT010000134.1:0-3768 GCF_047785745.1 Streptococcus pluranimalium
AAACATAAAGATCTCGAAGGCTTAGAGATTGCGAAAAATATGGAGTTCAACAAACTTTTTGAATATAGCGCATTTTGGGATATGCAATACAACGGATTAAAGGTGTCTAGTAAGTTTCCTGAAAAACCAGATAAAGTATATAGCATTTCCGAATTTCAAGACTTACTCAAAAATTCAGAAAGTGAAGATTAACCACTATCAAATTTCGTGTATAAATACCTAACAAAACCACGCGCCTTGCCTGCTGATGGAAAGAAAGGTACAAATACATGAATATCAAAGATAAAATCAAAAAGAACGGTCAAAAAGTTTACTATGCTAGTGTTTACCTGGGAGTTGACCAACTAACGGGCAAAAAAGCCCGTACAACTGTTACAGCTACCACTAAAAAGGGGGTTAGAGTAAAGGCGCGTGATGCTATCAATGCTTTTGCTGCTAACGGCTATACAGTTAAAGACAAGCCGACAATTACAACATATAAAGAGCTTGCTAATAGTTGGTGGGATAGCTATAAAAGCTCTCTCAAGCCAAATACACAACAATCATACGACGGTTTAATAAAGGTTCACTTATTGCCTGTATTTGGCGATTACAAGCTATCTAAGCTCACGACACCTATTCAACAGCAAGTAAACAAATGGGCTGAGAAAGCTAATACTGGGCAAAAAGGGGCATTTGCTAACTACTCCGTACTCCATAATATGAATAAGCGTATTTTGAAATACGGTGTTTCTATGCAAGCGATAACATATAACCCAGCTAATGATGTTATAGTGCCACGTAAGCAACAAAAAGAAAAAGCTAGTGTAAAATATCTAGACAACAAAGAACTAAAACAATTTCTGGATTACCTCGATACCTTAGATCAATCAAACTATGAAAACTTGTTTGATGTTGTCCTGTATAAGACTTTACTAGCTACTGGCTGTCGTATCGGTGAGGCTCTAGCTCTTGAATGGTCTGATATTGACCTAGACAATGGTATTATCAGCATCAATAAGACACTTAACCGATACCAAGAAATAAACTCGCCTAAATCAAGTGCTGGTTATCGTGATATACCAATAGACAATGCCACGTTACTTATGCTCAAGCAATACAAAAACCGCCAACAAGTGCAATCATGGCAATTAGGGCGGTCTGAAACGGTTCTATTCTCTGTATTTACAGAAAAGTATGCTTATGCTTGTAATTTAAGACAGCGCCTAAATAAGCATTTTCAGGCTGCTGGCGTGACTAATGTATCATTCCATGGTTTCCGTCATACACACACAACAATGATGCTCTACGCTCAAGCTAGCCCTAAAGATGTACAATACAGACTAGGACACTCTAGCTTAATGATGACTGAAAATGTTTATTGGCATACTAACCAAGAGAACGCAAAAAAAGCTGTCTCAAATTATGAAACAGCCATCAATAGTTTATAAAGGGGGTCACACTTAGTGACTACCCTCTTACTATACCTAATCTTTGCATGGGGTAGTATAAAGGGTAGTAAATTCTAAAAAAGCACCTTGGGATGACACCCAAAGTGCTTAATATCAAGGTTTATAGCCCTTTATACAATAATTAAATTATTTTTTCAAGTTGTAGAAAGATTTAAGACCTTTGTATTCTGCAACTTCACCAAGTTGATCTTCAATACGAAGCAATTGGTTGTATTTAGCAATACGGTCTGTACGTGACAATGAACCAGTTTTGATTTGACCAGCGTTAGTTGCAACTGCGATGTCAGCGATTGTTGAATCTTCAGTTTCACCTGAACGGTGTGATACAACTGCAGTATATCCAGCTTCCTTAGCCATTTCAATAGCTTCAAAAGTTTCAGTCAAAGTACCGATTTGGTTAACTTTGATAAGGATTGAGTTAGCAGCTTCCTCTTTGATACCGCGTGCAAGGTAGTCAGTATTTGTAACGAAGAAGTCATCACCAACAAGTTGTACACGTCCACCAAGACGTTCAGTAAGAGCTTTCCAACCATCCCAGTCATTTTCATCCATACCATCTTCGATAGTGATGATTGGGTATTTGTTTACCAATTCTTCAAGGTAATCAATTTGTTCTGCTGAAGTACGTTTAGCAGCACCTTCACCCTCGAATTTAGTATAGTCGTAGATTCCGTTTTCGTAGAATTCAGATGACGCACAGTCGAAACCAATCATGATTCCGTTTTCGCCAGCTTCATATCCGGCAGCTTCAATAGCTTTAAGGATAGTTTCTACACCATCTTCAGTCCCTTCAAATTTAGGAGCAAATCCACCTTCGTCACCAACAGCAGTAACAAGTCCGCGTTCTTTAAGGATTTTCTTAAGAGCGTGGAATACTTCAGCACCCCAACGGAGAGCTTCTTTAAATGTTGGAGCTCCAACAGGTACGATCATGAACTCTTGGAATGCAATTGGAGCATCTGAGTGTGATCCACCGTTGATGATATTCATCATTGGGGTTGGAAGAACTTTAGTGTTGAATCCACCAAGGTAGCTGTAAAGTGGGATTTCAAGGTAATCTGCAGCTGCGCGTGCGACAGCGATAGAAACACCAAGAATTGCGTTAGCACCAAGTTTACCTTTGTTTGGAGTACCGTCAAGAGCGATCATCGCACGGTCGATAGCTTGTTGGTCGCGAACATCGTAACCAATAAGAGCTTCTGCGATAACGTTGTTTACGTTGTCAACAGCTTTTTGAGTACCTAGACCAAGGTAACGAGATTTGTCACCGTCACGGAGTTCAACTGCTTCGTGCTCACCAGTTGAAGCTCCTGAAGGAACCATACCACGTCCGAATGCACCTGATTCAGTGTATACTTCTACTTCAAGTGTTGGGTTACCGCGTGAGTCAAGGACTTCGCGAGCGTAAACATCAGTAATAATTGACATTATAATACTCTCCTTATGAGTTTAAATATTTTACATGTTAATAATACCACAATATCATATTTTCTTCAAATCAAAAGACAATCTTTTCAGAAAAACTAAAAATTATAGTACAATATTAAAAAATGGAAATTTGAGGAATTTTGTATGTCAGATGTTAATCAAAAAATTATGGAACGCTCATCAGGCAATCGCGTTTTAAACCCTGATGAACAGCGCTATTACCTTGGTACATTTCAAGAGCGTGTTCTTATTACTATAAATATCGAGGATGTTAATAATGAAAAGATATTAGGTTTATTTTCGACGGCCTTAGACAAAGAAATTGAACTCATTAATCCTATAAAAGTTAAAATATCATCACGCATCAGTGAAGAAAAACAGATGGCTTTTATGACAACTGCTAAAAATAAAGGCCTATCTGCTACTATTATTGAAGAGAAACAAGTAACATCTCCTTTTGGTATCATCGTTTTCACTGACCATGCTATCAATCGTAGCGAAACAGACTTAATTGCTCTAACCGAGGACGATACAGAGTATACTGTATTTAATAAACCTAAAAAAGGGTTTTTCAACCGTCTTTTCGGGAAATAAAACATGATGATTGATGACCTGTTGCCCTGAATTAATCGATTTCTAAAAACATCCTTTTTATACTGACTTATTCTAGCGAGCGATGGAAGATTCCGTTTCTATTTGACAAACTCAACGCTCTCTTTTAGCCCCCCTAAAAAGGGATCTGGCAACAAAATTATTGTGTCTTTTAAAATGATGTCCCCATCACTCCTTATCTCCATCAAAGGATGATTAATTCTGTTACAGTTTTAAGAGTATCTAGTTTATAGGCTTAATTACTAAGAAACGGAGATACTGGGTTTAGATGTTTATT
>NZ_JBLOJT010000135.1:0-3758 GCF_047785745.1 Streptococcus pluranimalium
TAACTATTTTTACTGTCTTCCATTCTTTGAATGTGAATGGTCAAATAAACTTTCTCGTCGATGCTCATCTCAAAATCATAATGTTCTTTAACATAATGAGCAATTTTTTGCGTACATGAGAAGCTATCAGGGTAATTCTGTCTCACTTGGTCATATAAGAAGGCATCATTTGACCCTTGCACCACACCATTAATCACACGCTGAGAAAAATACTGCAAATGCGTCACAAATCGATTATAAGAGATACTATCTTCTGCCACCATTTGCCCAAAATGCAAACGGACAATTTCCAAAATATCAATGATCATGTAAGTGCTTCGTTGGGACTTACTAATACCACCACTCTCAGACTGGGCATTGATAAAATGAAGAGCGATTGATGATGCCTCATCATCTGGAATAGAAAGTTTCAATTCCTTACTCAAACGAGCGATCATATCTTTAGACACCTGATATTCTTTGGGGTAAAATTTTCGAACTTCCCAAGCTAATGGATTGGAAATGGAGACCCCCTGTCTCACTCTGACCACCATAAAATGTAAATGGTCGGTTAATGACAAGTGCAAATGACTATCAAAGGTCAGTTCAAGTGCTTTTTCAGCCCTATCTATCAAATAGACGAAGAGATTAAGTTCCTTATCTGGCAACTGTTCATAGAGGTCAGAGAGGTCAGAAGAAGTCTGCTCACTTTGTAGGGTAAAGACTTTTTCAACCTTCGTTTGATCAATCATATCACCAACTTTTTTCTGGAAACCCAAGCCTCGCCCCATGACAATCAATTCTTGTCCAGATTCATCCTTCACTTGAATAACGTTGTTATTATAGACTTTTTCAATGATCATGACTTCCCCCATCTTATCCATTCCATTTATTATAACAAATCAAAAGAAGTCTGACAAAATAATTTTGAAAACACTTTCTTAATTCCCAAATTGTCAAATTAAGTTAGACATTCTACGTAATTCAGAAAAACTTATACGGTATTTGTTTAGAGCTTGCTAAACTGGTCATGTTTTTATTGGTAAGAAAGATCAGAAATTTATCTCTATTCACTGCTGGTCATAGGATTAATCTAATTAGATAGATGCAAATCAATGACTGTATTCATATTTGCTAATTACTGAGGCAGACTTAGCATTGTATTCAGCTCAATTTGTCTGCATTATAATCGGTCCGAACGAGTCTAGTGCATAGTGTGGAATCTTTACCGTATATTCACTCAAAATCTGATAGCAGTGACTTAAATCACGCATATTTTTGAAAATTGTCTCTTAAACACATGATTAAATGAATTAGCTTTCAGACAAGTTACTGAAACACAGACTTCTCAAACAGTTTTATGAACTGTTTGAGGTTTCAAATAAGACAAGCAAAGATTGTCCCATAACTTAAGGCAAGATGAAAGTTCAAAAATTCACGATAGTGTTTTGAAGTTTGAAACTAGAAATCAAAAAGCTCTACCTAGTATAACTAAAAAGTAGCGAGTACTTTCTCACGTCGGAGATTTCTTCACTACTAATTTTAGTATGTTTTAAAATGGGTGGCATAAAAAGACAATTTCATCACATGCATTACGAGTTCAATTCGTTAAAACTTGGAGCATAATAGTAAGTTTGTGTTGAACTTCCAAAATGACTAAATAAAGCAGTCGATTGGTCTCCCAATGATCTTTCTATGTCAAGTAAGTTTTCAAAAGCATTTGTAAATTCAATTTTATCTGGATCAATTGTTGTTAAAAGACTTTCAGTATGAAATCTCAATAAGTCATTAACTTGAATCTCATCACTTATTTTGAGACGCTTTTTGCTGAGGTTCCTTGCTAAATCAATCTGATGAGTTAAATCACCTTCACTTTGTGAGATTTCTTCCCCAGTCTCTGTGTGATATAATTTTCCAGCATAACTTGTAAATTCAGGTGTGATAAAGTGATCATTCGTCCTCAATGTCACAATTTGATTATGTTCTTTTGATAGTAAATCCTGTCCTAATTGAATAAAAGTGCTAGAATCTATGCCAAGTAAATGCAGTAATGTTGGTCCTGAATCAATTAGACCACCATAAGTATCATGAATACCTCCTTTATTACTTCCAGGAATGTGAATCATATATGGCACACGTTGTAACATGGCGTTATCATAACTTGACCAAGTCTCTTTAGATTTCCCTAAAAGTTCAGCCAAATCAGGATTTCTTGAATTGGAAATACCATAATGATCACCATATAAAACAAATATTGAGTTGTCATATAGACCTGTTTCTTTAAAGTAATCAAAGAATGATTTTATGGCAGAATCTTGATAATTAACAGTACTAAAAAAAGCATTTATGGTAGGATCGTTTGTTTTCGCAAGTGGAAATCCTACTTCATCGCCTTCTAGGTGCTGATAGGGATAATGATTAGTTGCTGTTAAAAATTTAGAATAAAAGGGTTGCTGCAATCTTTCCAAGTACTGTATAGAGTCTTCAAAAAGAATCTTGTCATTCAGACCATATTGAAAAGAATTTTCAGGAGTAGGGTCTGACATATATTTTTGATCAAACCAATACTGATAACCATATTGTTTATACGTATTGTTCCGATTCCAAAAAGCACCATCATTGCCATGAAAAGCTGCAGTTGTATAACCTTTTTGATCCTCTAAAATATGAGGTATAGCATTTTGTGTATTTTTACTACCGTATTTTACAAAGAATGCACCTTGATTTAGTCCAAATAATGAAGTATCTACTAAAACCTCTGAGTCTGAAGATTTTCCAGCTTGAGTTTGATGAAAAATATTCGAAAATGACAAAGTATCAGGATGGTGATATAAAGAATTAATAAAAGGCGATACCTCATGTTTCACCTGATTCTCATCTTCCAAATGAAAATCTATTAGGAATTGTTGAAAGCTTTCAAGATGAAAGACAAAGACATTTCGATCTTTTGCAATCCCAAAATAATCAGTATTTGGCTCAACACGTTGACTATTAACAAAATTTTTTACCTGTTCAAACTGACTTGGTTCAGCATTTTTACGCGTCTTATTAATTTGATAAGTCTCTTTCACATCATTCGAAAGAAAAATTCCTAAACCTAAACCTTTTACAATATAATTATTAGAAAAGCCTCTTTTTAATAATTGGGGTCTATCAATTTCAGCAAGTGTAAAATTGAGAAAGAGCATTACAATAGACGCCACTATAAAAATGGTATTTTTCCTAAAATCTAAACTGTCAAGATGCTGTGTTTTATGTTTGACTTTTTTCAGAAAAATAATGAGAAAAATACTATCTAACACATATATAAAATCCCACATCCTCAATAGGTGTAAAGCCGCTTCTCCTAAGCCTGCTGAAATCTTACTAGATGCTTGGATAGTGCTAAAAGTTATGAAATCATGAAATTCTCTAAAATAAAGAACATTTGCTATCAGTAACACATTTAATAGTAAATAAATCAATAACTCTATATATAAAAATAAGGTTTTGTTTTTGATAAACAAAGGAAACCCTAACAATAATAGAGTAATACCAAGAGGATTAATGAGTGAGATAACATATTGGAATTTATTAATGATGTCCAAATCAAAATCAATATGATAGGCAAATATTGTTTTTAGCCAATATAAAGCTGTTAACAAAATAACTAACCTAAAGCGAAAATTATTAAAATAAGCCCCAAAAAACTTTTTTAGAATCATTTTTACCAATTCCTTCCAAAAAATATATAAAAAGGTATTATATCATAAACCATCCAAAAAAGTAAACCAGTTAAA
>NZ_JBLOJT010000136.1:0-3746 GCF_047785745.1 Streptococcus pluranimalium
AGTATATTTAATACTTATTTAGAAGTATCTATATAAAGGGAGAACAAAATGGATATTAGTATTGTACAAGCTATTTTAATTGGTTTGTGGACAGCATTTTGCTTTAGCGGTATGTTGCTTGGTTTATATACCAATCGCTGTATTGTCCTATCATTGGGTGTTGGGATTATTTTAGGAGACATTCCAACAGCGCTAGCAGCGGGTGCTATTTCTGAATTGGCTTACATGGGATTTGGTGTTGGTGCTGGTGGAACTGTACCCCCTAATCCTATCGGTCCGGGGATTTTTGGGACACTAATGGCAATTACAACGGCAGCAAGTAAAGACAAAATCACTCCAGAAGCTGCTTTGGCTTTATCAACACCAATCGCAGTAGGGATTCAATTCCTACAAACGGCAACGTATACGGCTTTTGCTGGTAGCCCTGAAGTAGCTAAAAAAGCTCTGCAACAGGGGAATTTAAACGGTTTTAAGCGTGCAGCTAATGGCACTATCTGGGCTTTTGCGGCTGTAGGATTCTTACTTGGTATTACAGGTGCCCTATCTATGGACACTCTTACCAAGATCTTTGCTCTAATTCCACCAGTACTTCTTAATGGTTTAACGCTTGCAGGTAGAATGCTACCCGCCATTGGATTTGCGATGATTCTCTCTGTTATGGCAAAAAAAGAGCTTATTCCTTATATCATTTTGGGTTATGTTCTAGCGGTGTACTTTGGTTTGCCGGTGCTTACACCAACAGCCAATGAAGATGGGTTGTTGACAGCGGTCACAACGTCTTCAGTTTTAGGTGTACCTACAATTGGTGTGGCTTTGATTGCAACAATATTTGCTTTAATTGATGTCTTTAGAAAACCTACTAATGCAGTGGTGGAATCAAAAACTGAAGGAGAAGCACAAGATGACTGGATCTAAAAAATTAGCAAAAAGTGATTACACAAAAACAGCTTTACGCGCATTTTATTTACAAAATGGTTTTAATTATAGTAACTATCAAGGGTTAGGTTATGCGAATGTCATGTACCCAGCTCTAAAAAAATACTATGGTAATGATAAGGCAGGTTTGACAGCAGCTTTAGAAGAAAACGTGGAATTTTATAATACGAACCCACATTTTCTGCCATTTGTAACGAGTTTGCATTTGGCTATGTTAGAAAATGAACGCCCACAAGATGAAATTCGAGGTATTAAGATGGCTCTTATGGGGCCATTGGCAGGGATAGGTGATTCCTTATCACAATTTTGTTTGGCGCCACTTTTTTCAACAATTGCAGCCTCACTAGCTTCTGATGGACTGGTTATAGGACCGATTATCTTCTTTGTTGCAATGAACCTTATCCTAACCACCATCAAACTTGTAACTGGTTTATATGGTTATAAATTGGGAACAACATTTATTGACAAACTAAGTGAGCAGATGTCAGTTATTTCGCGTGCAGCTAACATTGTTGGGGTTACCGTTATTTCAAGTTTGGCAGCAACGCAAGTAAAATTGACCATACCCTACACATTTGCACCAGACAAAGTAACAAGTGCTTCTCAAAAAATTGTTACAGTCCAAGGTATGCTTGATAAAATCGCTCCAGCGATGTTACCAGTTCTCTATACGTTACTCATGTTTTATCTTATCAAAAATAAAAAATGGTCAACCTATAAATTGGTTATCTTAACAGTTATTATCGGAACCATTGGTAGCTGGTTAGGTGTGCTTGCGTAATAGGATAGAAAAAGGATTGGACTTTTGACTGATCCTTTTTTGTTTAGGATAGTTGGGGGATAGGTTATGAACAAAGAATGTGCGAAATGGTTTTTTAGCAATCATGATAGTGCTTTTTGTAGACAGTATATTCTAACAAATCATAAGGATTCGTATGATTCTATGAAAGAGTCTGTTGATTTAATAATGGACAATACATTTATATTCAATGGTAATTGGGATATGGAGCCCTGTCATATACCTTATCAATTACAGGAGTTGTGTTGGGATCAATCTGTAACAAATGATCCTGAATGGAATTATATGCTAAATAGGCAGAGTTATTTTCTTAACTTTCTGACTGTTCATTTAGTTGAAGATGATTATCGTTACATTGATAAGTTAAAAGAAATGATGTTTCATTGGATTGATTGTGGTTTTGAATTAAAGGCGAATTCCTTAACCAGTCGCCCATTGGATACTGGTATTAGATGTTTAGTGTGGTTGAAGGTTGTTCTATACTTACAACGTGCCCATCTAATAAAGGAAGAAGAACTAACTAAAATTCTAGTTTCCATCAAAAAACAACTTCGTTATTTGCAGGAACATTATATTGAAAAGTATAGTTTAAGCAATTGGGGTGTCTTTCAGACCACGGCAATGTTAGCATGGCTGTATTATTTTGAAGAGGACTTTGATATGCCAGATTTGCAAGCATTTGCCGAATCCGAGTTAGAAGAACAACTAAGGTTGCAAATTTTAGAAGATGGTAGTCAGTATGAGCAATCGATTATGTATCATGTTGAAGTTTATAAGGCGCTTCTTGATCTTGTCATCTTTGTACCAGACTATAAAAAACGTTTAAAGCCTGTCCTTAACAAAATGGCTCATTATATAGTGATGATGACGGGACCAGATCACAATCAGATAGCATTTGGCGATAGTGATGTGACCGATACTCGTGATGTATTGACCTTATCAGCCTTGGTTCTCAAGTCTGGTCGATTAAAAGCCTATGGTTATCATAGGGTTAATATTGAAACGTTAATGTACTTCGGTAAATCAGCTGTCCAGCACTATCAACAGATTATCGCTGAGCCTGAGCAAGCGCAAATAGCTCTGTTTGACTGTAGTGGGCATGTGTGTTCAAAAGAACCGCAAAGGTATTTGTTTTTCAAGTGTGGTTCATTAGGAAGCGCTCATAGTCATAGCGATCAAAATAGTTTCTGCCTCTATGATGGTGATGTGCCGATTATTATCGATCCAGGACGTTACACCTATAGAGAAGACCCCATGCGCTATTTTTTAAAAAGCTCAAAGAGCCATTCGACTTGCTTTATCAAAGACAAAAACTTAGAAGAGATAACTGATTCATGGAATTATGCAAAATATCCACTAGCGCACCATGTAGCTCTGACGAGACAGGATAACCTTTTTTTAATAGAGGGTCATTACTCAGCTGATGTTGACGGGCAATTGTTTACACATAGGCGCTTTATCTTAGGATTACCAAACTCTTTAACGCTTGTTGTTGACGACGTTAGCTATCCGGGGACACATGAGTTGGAAAGTCAATTTATCTTGGATAAGGATGTGACGATTGATCATCAACGAGTGAACCAGCTACATTTTCATAGTGATATTTCGTTTAGTGAGGACAGTTTTTTGATTTCTAAAAAATACAATCAATTAGTAAACAGCAAGAGACTCTATAAAACAATACCCTTTGAAAACAAGATTCTAGATTATACCTTGATAGCCGATCAAAAATGTCAGGTGTCACGCTTGCCTTTAATTCAGACAGGCTCTGAAAAGCTATTGAAAAATGGTTTAGCTTGGGAAATTATCGATAATGAGCATCATTATCTGGTCGGGATAATGCTAAACGATATTCTATCAGGGGATAAACTCTATAAAATCAAAGGTCATAAAGTTCGAGGAAAAGTAGTTGTATTTGATGTTAAAAAGTCTCAATATATTCGATTAAAAAGTTAGTTATTACAAACTTTATTAAGTTTTTGTCTTGTGAAAATGTGATATACTAAATAAT
>NZ_JBLOJT010000137.1:0-3694 GCF_047785745.1 Streptococcus pluranimalium
ATCATTTGTCAACTCTTACAGAAGCTAAGCTTTCAGAAGGCTTGAACTACCTATCTGCTGATCACGATGGTAACTCTGTAACCTTGAACTTTGAAACTGCAATGACTTCAGAGTGGGTTGATGCCAATGCTCCAGAAGTGATTAGTGTTGATCGTGAAGAAGAGTTTGTTGAGGATGATTATGTCAACTCAAACAAGGAAGAAGCAGAAAACTTCAAGATTACCATTAAGGTTGACGGTGAAGAAAATCAAGTTTCTGAGTTTGAAGCTCTTACATATTCAGACTTTTTGAGTCATTTGTCAACTCTTACGGAAGCTAAGCTTTCAGAAGGCTTGAACTACCTATCTGCTGATCACGATGGTAACTCTGTAACCTTGAACTTTGAAACTGCAGTGACTTCAGAGTGGGTTGATGCCAATGCTCCAGAAGTGATTAGTGTTGATCGTGAAGAAGAGTTTGTTGAGGATGATTATGTCAACTCAAACAAGGAAGAACTTAAAAACCCAGTTAAAGAAGATTCAGACAAAGAAGTAGTTGCAGATAAAGAAGAAGCTACTGATAAAAAAGCTGAAGATAAAGCTAAAGACCCCGCAGTAACACTTGGTAACAAGAAAGCAACTGCTAAGAAAGATGCTCAATACGCTAAAGATGCTAATTTACCATCAACAGGTGATAACAGCTCAGCTACTTTTGCTATTGCTGGATTGGCTATCATGGGACTTGGTCTTGCAGGTGTAGCTAAACGTAAATTTAATAACTAATTTGATATAAGTGTATCATTAAATTAGTCAATATTTTGAAAAGAGTGGGCTGTTGTCCATTCTTTTTTATTATCGTAAGAGTCATACTCTGGATATAAGAGATATTTAATAACCTAAAATTAAGTGATAGTAGACTATTCATTTTATGTTTAGCCAATAAATAGCCCCTTTAATGATAGAAGCATGTTACAATAGAAGTATGTTTGGTAAATATAAATTTGATCCCCGTAAATTTAAATTAGGATTGAGGACCTTAAAGTCCGGATTAGCTGTATTTTTTGTTATTTTGCTTTTGGGATTATTTAAGTGGGATGGTATTCAAATAGCTGCCTTATCCGCTGTCTTTAGCTTGCGAGAAGATTTTGGTCAAAGTATCCATTTTGGCTCTTCTCGTATTTTGAGTAATTCCATCGGTGGCTTTTATGCTTTTTTGTTTTTTGTTTTGAGTGATTTATTTGCTCAGTCCTTTTGGATTTATTTGATTTTTATCCCCATTTTTACGATGCTGACAATAATGACTAATGTTGCCTTTAATAATACCCCAGGTGTTGTAAGCGGTGTTGCTACGATGCTTATTATAGCTTTATCAGTGCCTGCTGGTGATTCTATCCTTTATGCCCTAAGGCGTGTTTTTGAAACCTTTATAGGTGTTTTTATCGCCATTATTGTTAATACAGATGTGGATAGAACATGGAATTGGTTATTACGCAAGTTTAATAGATAATGTCTTTATTAGTCCGTTGTAAGAGTTTAAAACATCAATCAAGAGCACATCATGTTAGAAAAAGTAACATAAGGACTTGACAGGTTTGAATTTTCAGAATATAATGTAAAAGAAAGGAGGTCGTATGAAAGGTAAAGAATTAAGACGAACCATGGCTGTTTTTCCAATTGGCACTGTTATGAAATTGACGGATTTAACAGCTAGGCAGATTCGTTATTATGAAGATCAAGATTTGATAAATCCAGAAAGAACCCCAGGAAATAGGCGGATGTACTCTTTAAATGATATGGATCGTCTATTGGAAATCAAAGATTTTATTGATGAAGGTTTAAATATTGCTGCTATTAAGCATGAGTATGCAGAGCGTCAAGAAGCTAAGCAGTCTAAAAGGAAAACATTGACTGATGCTGATGTTCGTCGAATCCTTCATGACGAGCTCCTTAATCAAGGTGGATTTCAAAATCCTTCATCACATTTCAATCATTTACAAACTGGTATGGTACGTAAATAAAACTGCCCATATTCTTAAAAGGAGATCAGATGGCACTTACAGTAGCTGATATCAAACAAGATATCAAAGATAAGAATGTTACATTTTTACGCTTGATGTTTACAGACATCTTAGGAACAATGAAAAATGTTGAAATCCCAGCAACAGATGAACAGATTGAAAAAGTCTTGTCGAATAAAGCAATGTTTGATGGCTCTTCCATTGAAGGCTTTGTCCGTATTAATGAGTCAGATATGTATTTATACCCTGACCTTGACACTTGGACTGTTTTCCCTTGGGGAGATGAAAATGGTGCTGTTGCCGGTTTGATTTGCGATATTTATACGCCAGAAGAAGAGCCTTTTGCAGGTGACCCTCGTGGAAACCTTAAACGTTCTCTGAAACATATGGAAGAAGCTGGTTTCAAATCATTTAACTTGGGACCTGAGCCAGAGTTTTTCCTTTTTAAACTTAATGACAAGGGGGAACCAACTCTTGATGTTAATGACAAGGGTGGCTATTTTGATTTAGCACCGACTGATTTAGCTGATAATACACGTCGTGAAATTGTTAATGTTTTAACAGAGATGGGCTTTGAAGTAGAAGCCAGCCATCACGAAGTGGCCGTCGGTCAGCATGAGATTGATTTTAAATACGGTGAGGTTCTTGAGGCTTGCGATAATATCCAGATATTTAAATTAGTTGTCAAAACCATTGCTCGTAAGCATGGTTTGTATGCAACATTTATGGCGAAACCTAAATATGGTATCGCCGGATCTGGTATGCATTGTAATATGTCTCTCTTTGATAAGGATGGCAATAATGCCTTCTTTGATCCAGAAGATAAAAATGGCATGCAGCTTTCTCAAACAGCCTATCATTTCCTTGGTGGTTTGATGAAGCATGCTTATAACTATACTGCTATTATGAATCCAACGGTTAATTCTTACAAACGATTGGTACCTGGCTATGAGGCACCTGTTTATATAGCTTGGGCTGGTCGAAATCGTTCACCGTTGATTCGCGTGCCAGCATCTCGTGGTATGAGTACTCGGTTAGAATTACGTTCTGTTGATCCAACTGCAAACCCTTATCTTGCTATGGCTGTTCTTCTTGAAGCAGGTCTTGACGGTGTGAAAAATAAAATTGAAGCACCGGCACCTGTTGAGTCAAATATTTATGCTATGTCGGCAGATGAGCGTAAGGAAGCAGGAATTACAGATCTTCCTTCAACACTTCATAATGCTATTAAGGCTTTGTTGGAAGATGATGTGGTAAAAGAAGCTCTTGGAGAGCACATTACAACCAATTTTGTAGAAGCAAAACGTCTGGAATGGGCAAGTTATGCAACCTTTGTTTCTCAATGGGAGATCGAGAATTATTTAGATCTTTATTAAAAATCTTTCAATTGAACGATTCACAATGAAGACAAACATCATTTTTGATGTTTGTCTTTTCTTTACGACGGGCATGTCGTATATCTGAGGTGCAAGTCCTCTGTGGGCACCCGCTACCGGTGAACCTAATAGCGATTCCCAAGCCTGACTATCGTGAGGTAGCGGGGAGAGGAAGGGATAGCGAAGAAGTTAACTAGTTTTGTAGCGATGTCAGTTAACCGTAAACACCGATCGTAAAGAGATGAAAACATTCTATCACTGATTTGTATGACTCTAAAAGGTGGAGATGATGTTTAAGGACTGAATCGTTTTAATCGTTTAG
>NZ_JBLOJT010000138.1:0-3654 GCF_047785745.1 Streptococcus pluranimalium
AAATTCAAGAACTTTAAAACCAAAATACTCATCGCTTTAAACATTCAAAAAGAGAGAACCGGAACGATTCTCTCTAGATGTTAATTATAAGTCACCCACTACAGTTGACGAAGAGCCGTGATTAGCTAGTAAGCATCTTGTCTGTGTTTCATCTATGGGCTGAAACAGACTAAAACTCACATCACTATAAAAAGGCTAGAATAACATTTCTCGACCACGTTATTCTAGCCTTTTCCTGTTTTTAAGATTTCTTGCTCAAACCTTATACAAGCTCATGATACTCTTGATATAAGTCCTGACGATTAAGCCCTCTTTCTTTTGCTACCATCTTAATAGCTTGATTTGGTTTAGTCCCTGCTGCAACACGCGCCTTAACATCGTCTAATGGCGACAATAGGTCTTGTACCGCTGGCATAATGCTTCCATCATTGCCATCAACAATCACTAAACACTCTCCCTTTAAAGGATTATCAGACAAATAAGATAATAATCCTGTGATTGAACCACGTTGGTACTCCTCATAGAGTTTGGTTAACTCTCTTACCAAGACGACCTGACGATCTCCATAAACTTCCAACATATTTTCCAAAGTTGAAACAACGCGATAAGGTGATTCATAGAAAATCTGCGTTTCTGGGTAAGATAACTTTTCAGTAAAAAATGCTTTTTGCTGACCAGATTTACGTGGTAAAAAACCGTAAAAAACATGGGGCTGAGGCGCTAAACCACTAGCAATCAGAGCTGTAATCCCGGCTGAAGCTCCGGGTAAAGCAACTACTGAAATGTCTTCTGCGATAGCCGCCTTAACTAAATCATGTCCAGGATCAGAAATGGAAGGCATACCCGCATCAGACACTTGCGCTAAAGAATGTCCTTCTTTTAGCATGGTCACTAAATCTGGAATTTTCTCAAAAGCGTTGTGTTCATGAAAACTGATCTGACGTGTTTCAATATCAAAATGCTTGAGTAACAAGCCTGTGTTTCGTGTATCTTCTGCACAGATGGCATCAACCGATTTCAACGTTTCAACAGCTCGATAAGTCATATCTGATAAATTACCAATCGATGTCGGAACTAAATAAAGCGTACCATAGGAAGACTGTCCCTTAAAACTTTTTTGAACCTGCATGATTACTCCCTATATAGTAGCTCTAAACAGAAGGCACATTGCTCATCGTTTTCACGTCTTTGACCGTAAAAATCCGTACAAATGTGAAAACCATCCTCATAAATGGTATCCAAATGGTGCTTGGCTTGAGGTTGAATTTTTTCAGCATGTTGCTCACTTACTTGCGTCAAACGCTCGCGTAGCTTGTTATTTTCCAAGCGCAGCTGTGTATTTTCTTCCACCAAATCTTGTACTTGCTTTTTAATGGCTTCAATCTCGGCTAAGGTCACCATAAGATTTTGTGAAAACCCATCAAATACATCAAATAAATCTTTTTTAGCCACCACAGCTACCTCCTCATGACCTTAACTCATTATGCTTGTAATATCATATATTCTAAAGCGTTTTGAAAGCTGACATTAGATTGCCACATCTTTCTAGCAAGAATAAGCCTATCTAAATAGTCAATCGCCTTTGGATTCTTTAAATCTTGTCCCAACAAAGACACCAATAGTTGAAAAGCCAATGCTTGAGAATCCTTATCTGTTAACTGACTCGCTAGTCGACTAATTTCTAAATAAGCTTTTCCTTTGTCTGTCAGCAACAGTCCAACAAAACGTTCTAGTATCTGTAAATCGCTTAAAATTTTAGGATCTTCTGCTAAACTCCTAGCCTCACTAACGGAAGAAGCGACATCTGCTAGAAGCCCAGCTTGACTGCGGAATAAGCCCTTTTGTTCTAAATCAAGCTTGATAACCTCATGATTTTTACGAAAATGAAACTGTTGGCAACGGCTTTTAATGGTTGCTAGAAGCTGATTCTCATCCTCAACCAGAAGTATCAAATAGATATGACTCTGCGGCTCTTCCATAACCTTCAACAGACTATTAGCTGCATTGACATGCATCTTGTCAGCTCCACGGATAATGACAACCTGATCCTTCCCTTCATAACTAGAGCTAGAAAAGCGACTCAATAAGGCACGTACATCATCTGTTTTGATAAAACCATTGGTCGGCTCCAAGATAGCCAAGTCCGCAAAATCATCCTCAGCAATTAAACGACAAGAACGGCATTTGCCACAGGGTTCTAAACCGTCAAAATCTTCACAAAATTGATACTGGGTGATCCAGATAGCCATTTCCCAAGCTGCAAAACCACCTGTAAATAAATAAGCATGGCTACGTTTATTGTTCGCCAGGATTCGTTGCATTTCTTGTAGCAATTGCGGCTGTTGGTGCTCCAATACACTCGTCAAAGGATTTTTAGGCATCGTTTAAGTCCTTGTATTTGTTGATAATCACAGTCAAAGTATCTTCCACAACCTTTTCCACAGATTGACTAGCATCAATTAAAGCAATACGGTCGGTGTTCTCCTCTAAAAGAGCCAGGTAACCTTGACGAACCTTTTGGTGCATATCCAACTTTTCTAAATCCAAACGGTTGATCTCGCGATCCGCATTTTTGGAAATACGTTCTAAACCAAGTTCTGAAGTCACATCAAGATACACTGTCAAGTCTGGCTGACGGTGATCTGTTGCATAAGCATTTAACCAAGTGATATCAGCAACATCCAACCCTCGCCCATAGCCCTGATAAGCTACTGAACTATCGATAAATCGATCAAGCAAGACGATAGCATCTTTCTCAAGGTTAGGAAGGATTTTCTCAACCAAGTGTTGGCGACGGGCTGCAATGTAAAGCAAGAGCTCCGTTTTAGCATCCATTGCTGTATGATTAACATCTAAAATGATATCACGAATCTTTTCAGCAATATCAACACCACCAGGCTCGCGAGTCGCAACAATCTTCTGGTCAAATAAATCTTGTAGTCTGGGGATAACTTGTTCTAAAACAGTCGTTTTCCCAGCACCATCAGGTCCTTCAAAGGAAATCAAAAATCCATTAGTCATAGTACTTCTATTTTAGCAGAATTTATCAAAAAAAACGACAAGAATTCTTGCCGCTTTTTTGCTTCCCAATTTATAAAATAAAGCTAGACAGAAAAAACCATCTATGTTGGGCTCAGATAAACAGGCTCTATAAGACTGTCGTGGGTAAAATCCACTGCGGATGTTATAGGGCTTTTGACTATATCAAAAAAGAGAGAACCGGAACGATTCTCTCTAGGTGTTAGCTATAAGTCACCCACTACAGTTGACGAAGAGCCCAAAACTGTTGCTTTTTGCTTTAATCAGGAAGACTTTTGTCCCAGACTCCTCAAAAATAATCTTTGTCCTTTGCATTTCTACATATGACAAATGATAGTAACGAACATATCTCCAAAAGAAGTTGAAATTGAGTGAACTCCATAATACTGAGAGAGTTGTTTTTTAGATATAGAATTTAAAGCCAGTTCAATTATTGATCATTTGTAAAATCCTAATCTACTATCGTTGATTATTAATCTTGCTTTTTGTTACGTTTAGAAAGCATACCGACTGCAAAGAGTACTGACATACCTGCAAGGATACCCAAATTAGATTCTTCACCTGTTTCTGGCAACTTAGCTTGATAGTTGGCAGAGGCATCAGATTTCTTAGCTG
>NZ_JBLOJT010000139.1:0-3643 GCF_047785745.1 Streptococcus pluranimalium
GGATTTTCTTTAGACAAAGATCATTTTAGCGATTTTTTCAAAATAATGAACAAGCAAAGCAACTATTAACTTTTGAAGGCGCAGTTTTATCAGCTTTTGCCGTTTAATCCATGAATATGATAACAAAAATAAAAACTGAGACCCTCATCCCAGCTTCCTCAGATTTGCCGATTGCAGGGCTCGAACCTGTGACCTACGCGTTACGAGTGCGTTGCTCTACCAACTGAGCTAAATCGGCTTAACACCCTTATTTTAACACTTTGGATTATCTTGTCAATACTTTCACAAAATAAAAAGATACCTACTGCACGCTTGTAAGTATCTCTTCAATGTGTAAAATATTTGTCTAAAATATAATTCTCCTTTCGCATGATTGACTTCATAAGGAGTGTCTTGTGTCTTTACATTTCGTTTTAACTTCGTTTTTTATATTCTGGATAATATTTTTCCTCCTCTAATCTTTCGTTAAAGGAACTTGTCTCCGTTTTTATAACGGCTAATATTAAATCTTAGCATCGTTCACCTCGTATTAATCAATCCATTAACCTGAGTGACTTTCGACGATTTCAACTTAATTGTCACCGTTCTTGTAACGTCCAATGTCAAAAGTTAGCATAGGCGTTGCTCCCTATTGTCCTGAAACAAGTTTGAGTTTACGATTTTATATATGCACACCCTGAGTAACGCGACGACAGTTATTGAGCTCAATTGGTGATTTATCACCACTTTTATCTAAATAAAACTAATACTAACTTCTCTCTCAGAGAAAGTATCCATATCTATTTACATTGGATTCACTCCTTAAGCTATTTTCTGCAATAGCCTAAGTTGTCTCCGTTTTTATAGCGTCCTTTGTTGAATTCCATCATGAGTATTACCTCCTAATTGAAAACAAGTTCTAGAAACTTCGTAAGTAAAGAGTTTTGGCCATTTCTTATACTTATGGTTTCATCAGTGATCACTTTGATATGCAAAAATGTAAAGTTGTAACGTGTAAAGTTTGCCTACTATTTATCCGGAGACTTAAGTATCTCCGTTTTTGTACCGTGCGACATGTGGTTTCATCATAAGATTCCCTCCTATAAATCTGTTTCTTCTGTCATCCTTCTTTATAGTTTTATTATATTGTATGCGCTTTCTTTTGTCAAGAAAAAACTTCAGTTACTCTATTTTTTATTGATTGTTTTATGATATACTAACGGAAAATTAACTAGCTGTTGATTGACTATTTCTTTTTGTTGAGGTATTTTGTTGAGAGTTCCAATCCGTATTCCTAAATTTTCATTATGGTCTTTTTGTTTTCAAATGGGGATATTTCTTCTATTGTACTTTATTCCTTGGGCCATTATTATGCCTGGTGATGATTCCCTTTTTCAATTAGTTGGTGATCTGTCTATTTTTATCCTATCTGCTACTTCAGCGACTGCTAGATTGTATTTCCGACAAAAAAGTTATATCACACAGCTAGAACAAGCGATTTATCATGCTGCTAATAATATTGATTTAATCAGACAACATTTGAACAGTCTAAAACATGCTTCCCATTCCTATGAGGGCAACTTGCCGTCGACTCTAGTCAGTCAAATTCATCGTTACGAGGATCAATTAACGACCTCAAAGATGACCTACAACAAAGCTGTAGAGGATTATAATTTAGCTATGACAGTCATGCCTTATCACGCCATCAAGAAACCTCAACCATTAGACTACTTCTCAGATTTTCTTATCTAAGCACCGCAAGGTGTTTTTCTCTGTTTAAAAACGACTTCTTTGCTACAATAGAAACATGTTAGATTTAAAAGATTATGGTATCGAGATGTGGGATGAGAGTAAGATTGCTTCTTTTCGTCGTACACTCATGACTTGGTACGATCAAGAAAAAAGAGATTTACCCTGGCGTCGAACGAGCAACCCCTACCACATCTGGATTAGCGAGATCATGTTGCAACAGACTCAGGTTGTCACTGTGATTCCCTATTATGAACGTTTTTTAGATTGGTTCCCAAAGGTTGAGGATTTAGCTAATGCTCCTGAAGAAAAATTATTAAAAGCCTGGGAAGGACTGGGCTACTACTCACGAGTGCGAAACATGCAAAAGGCTGCCCAGCAAATCATGACTGATTTTGATGGGATTTTTCCATCGACTTATGACGATATAGCTTCTTTAAAAGGGATTGGTCCATATACGGCAGGTGCTATTTCAAGTATTGCTTTTAATCTGCCTGAGCCTGCTGTTGATGGTAATGTTATGCGCGTCATGGCTAGACTTTTTGAAGTTGACTATGATATTGGTGACCCTAAGAATCGGAAAATTTTCCAAGCCATTATGGAAATACTGATTGATCCTGAGCGGCCTGGTGATTTTAATCAGGCATTGATGGATTTAGGGACTGATATCGAATCTGCCAAAAATCCACGTCCTGATGAGTCGCCTATACGTTTCTTTAATGCAGCTTATCTCAATGGAACTTACCATAAGTACCCCATCAAGTTACCCAAGAAAAAGCCAAAACCTCTGGAAATTCACGCTTTTATTATCCGTAATCAAGAGGGAGAATTACTCCTAGAGAAAAACATACAAGGACGTTTACTGGCTGGCTTCTGGTCATTCCCACTATTGGAAACCTCTTTTATCGGTAAACAGACTAGTCTTTTTGAAGATGACCAATCACTTCTAGAAACCCATTCTCAAAAAGATAGTTTTGAAGAAGCTTATGCTTGTCAGCCAACCTGGACCGAACGCTCGTTTAAACAAGTCAAACATACCTTTAGTCATCAAAAATGGACCATGACCTTGTTTGAGGGGATTCTTAATAAGGATGACTTGACTTTAAATGAACACCTGCATTGGGTTAAACTAGATGAGTTAAACAGTTATCCTATGGCTACTCCTCAAAAAAAGATAGTAGCAGAATACTTAGCTAATAATAGATAAACAAACAGCCCTTCATTGGAAAGGCTGTTTTCTATTTGAGAAAATGAACCAGCTGATCTAGAGCTTCAATAGCGGCATCTGCTTGGCTTTGATCGACTCCAAAGCGTTCGTCTTTGAGTGCGATGACCTTTAAGCCTGCTTTTTTACCAGCTTCTATGCCTTTTTGGCTATCTTCAATAACCAATGCTTCTGATTTATCGATTCCTAAATGAGCTATAGCAGCTTCATAAATAGCTGGATGGGGCTTACTTTCTGGAAAATCTTCACCAGATAAAACGACCTCAAAAGTCTGAGAGAGACCTGAACCTTTGAGAGCACTTTCGATATCAACCATTGCTGAACTAGAAGCCAGCGCTAAACGATAGCCCTTACCTTTTAAGCTAGTAAGTGTCTCTCTAGCTCCTGACATGATTAAATGATTAAAGGGAGCAGGATTAGCAAGCTTATAAGCGGAATAGGCCTGTTCTAACTCAGGAATATTCCACTTATCATAATCTTCTCCCAGTACTAATCGCCAGGTTTGTTTGACATTGCCACCAATGAAGTCTTTTGGTTCTAAATGATCAATTCGGATACCCTTTTGGTCCAAGAATCTTTTTCTTCTGTCAAAATAAAACAGCTCTGTGTCAAAAAGGACACCATCCATATCAAAAATCACTACTTTTATACTCATCATATCACCTCAAGTCCATTGTAACATAAGAAAAC
>NZ_JBLOJT010000014.1:0-27494 GCF_047785745.1 Streptococcus pluranimalium
TTAGGCAATCTGTAGTTCTTGCCGATTTAGGCTACCTCAGTCAAGAGCTAAAAGATAGGTTAGAACAGAAAGGCTATCACTTATGGACACCATTACGTCAAAACATGGTCGGTGCAGAACAACATAACCATTGGCAGTTACTTGTCATGAGAAGAACGATCGAAACTCGCTTTTCTGAACTTTGTGCGCTATTTGATATTGAGCACAGGTTGACTAGAAGCATTAGGGGACTACAATTGAGAATCGAACAAATCACACTGGCTTATCATTTGAGATATTTTGAAATCAACTAGCACCACGGGTATTATATAGAATAATTGAGACTTGAGTTTTTACTCATATTCACTTGACATCAAAATATGATATTCTATTTTCATTTAAAACTTTTTTATTAGTTGTTGATGTCGCTCTAAATAGCTACTCATTTAAATTGACTATCATATAGAGGTATTTATCTTCTGCAATGCACTCAGTATCAACCTATTTTTACTGACTTTAATTTCAAAATAGAAAAATAGTTTCATTTTTCTTGTAAATACCGTTGCCTTTATCAGGAAATATTGGTTTATAGAGCAAAACTCTTTAAAGGTTTAATATGACCTGCTTCTAATAAAGAAAGTTGCACACGGGCAAAGGCCTCCAAATCACGGCTTCGATCCAAATTTCCCATATCAATAGTTTTAAAATGTGATTGATTGAGCAGCGTGATAAGCTTCTCTTTAGCTGACGACGAATCGCCCGCAATCATGACCAGAGGTGATTCAGTAGCAATGACTCTACTTGAAGTAAAGCTAGTATTGAAAGCTTTGATAAACGTCAAATCAGGGAATTGCGATGCTAGCTTAAGGCTAACAGACTCATCTAAGGCCAATAGGGATTTTTTGGTCTTATAGTCCAGAGGATTACTAATGTCAATGATAATTTTATCAATAAAATGCTCTTGATTGGGATAGATAAGGCTAATCATATCTTCATAAGGAACAGCAAAAACAACAAACTTCCCTGCACTACTTCCTGTTCTCGTCCAAAGATTTGTACAGAAATTCCAGCCTGTTCAAAATGCCTTGCTAAGGCTTGACCCATATTACCTTGTCCAATAATACTAATAGCAGTAGTCATAACTTACTCTTCTCCTCTCACCCCATATTGATAAGGTAACCCAAAATGCTGCCGCAAGGTTTCTCCCTCATAATCCTTATGAAAAACTCCCCGCTCTTGAAGCATTGGTACCACTTCGTCCACAAAGCGTGGTAAATCAATATCATAAGAATCAGGCATGACCCAGAAGCCATCGGCTGCCCCTTCTTCGAACCAGTCAGTCATATAATCTGCAATATCTTGTGATGTCCCAACAGCTGCTGGATGATAATCAATCACAGAATGATAAACAACCTCACGTAAGGTCCACCCTTCACGTGCTACTTTAATCACATTTTCAGTTCGGGGGTCACTATACGGCGTGATTTCGACGGCATCCAAAATCTCAGAAGAGATTGGCTGTTCGAGATCAGCAGGTGTAAACTCAACTCCTAAAACATAGCCGATATAAGCAATACGTTGCAAGAGTGTTTTACCATCAATAAACGTAGCATGGCGCTCAATAGCGTCTTTTTTCGTATCACCCATTAATGGCATAACACCAGCAATAAACTTGATGTCATCAGCCTTACGTCCATTAGCAACTGCCGCATCACGAAGTGCCTGACGCATAGCTTGACCTTGCTCGATTGTATACAATTCCCCAACAAAGACATCAGCATATTTACCAGCAAAGGCGATGCTATTATCAGAACCACCTGAATGAATAATCAGTGGCTGTCCCTGCTTGGAGGGTGGAATCGGTAGGGTACCCGAAAACTCAATAAACTCCCCTTTAACATTGATATTTTTAACTTGATCATAGCCAGCAAATTCTTTGGTTGAATGGTCAAGTTTTAAAGCATCTTCTCTCCAAGTTGCCCATAAATGTTGCACTGCCTCCACAAATTCGTAAGCTTTTCCATAGCGGTCAAAGCTTGGAGACAAGTTGACCCCATAGGCTTGTGCACTGACACCATTAGCGCCTGTGACAGCATTCCAAGCCGCACGTCCCTTACTGACAGCATCCAGAGTTTTAAACTGCCTTGCCACATCATAAGGATTTGACCATGACGTTGCGCGGGTCACACCCATCCCAATACGTTGGGTATGACTACTGATAATGCTGGCAAGCAAGAGAGGGGCCATCCCCATGGTTTGCATATCACCACCGTCATTACTTTTAATACCTGGAAAATCACCAAAAAACATAAACTGGAATTTCCCTTTTTCAGCCAACTGGGCTGCTCTAATATCCACTGAAATGTCTGGATACTCAGATAACTTAACTTTTGGATCCCTCCATGATTTTAGATTCAAACCTGCTGCACCAAACATGGCAAGACCTATTACCATTTGTTTTTGTTCTGTCATCTTATACAAACTCCTCAATGCCACTCATCAATTTATCCATAATAGTTGCTACTGACTCGATCTTATCAATCATCGAAATACCTAATCCAAAGGAAGCGAATCCCTTGGTCAAATCGCCAAAGAGCATACCATCACGCATACCATTATAACCACGTTTTACTTCATAAATTTCTTCTTCTATAGCACCTGCCTGACTCATCTCCAAGAGTTTATTTGGAATTTCCCCAGGAAGAGAACGATAGTAAGCAGGAACAGTCCGATAGAGAAGTAAGTCAGAGGCATTAGCTGTCAAGGCTTGCTCCTTAATATTTTGAGCCAAAATGGACTCTTCTGACATCATGAAAGCTGTTCCGACATATAGACCTTCTGCTCCTAGAGCAAAGGCTGCACGAGCAGTCCTATCATCCGAAATCCCACCTGCTGCCATGACAGGTACACGACCTTTAGCTGCATCAACAATCATTGGCACTATAGAGAAAGTACCAATAATCTTTTCTGGAACAGTCCCGCCTTCATCAAAACCCGTGGCCACAATGATGTCTGCGCCACCCTGGATAGCTTCTTCTGTATTTTCAATAGTTGGGTTGCTTGCATGAAAGACCACTTTAATCCCTTTTTCATGGAATCGGGCAGTCCATTCAGCAGAAAAAACACCAACCATAACAGCTACCTGAACACCTTCTTCTACCATGAGGTCAAGCATAGGACCGGTGAAAATATCAGTCATAGGATGACCAGGAGCAACATTGATACCTAGAGGATTTTCTGTTATTTGACGGGCGATACGAATCTCACGACGCATATTCTCGATAGTTTCTTCTACAGTTGTTGCTGCTACTTTCTGACCTGCACTAATACCCAGCACGCCTAGTCCCCCTGCTGCACTCACTGCTCCAGCATAATTACCATTTGTCAACCAAGCCAGTGGCCCTTGAATAATTGGTTTTTCAATACCTAAAATGTCTGTAATACGATTTGCCATTTGATTTCTCCTTTGTGCTTTGTTATACTTCAAATATTACAACTGTCATTTAAAATCGTCAAATGACACTTTTAAATTTACTGTCACTTAGATTACACAAAAGGAAGAACTGTCATGGTCAAACTAGATTTACGTTTTGAAAAAACAGAAAAAGCCATACAAGATGCTTTTTTACAGCTCTTGATGGCTAAAGAACTTAGGCAAATTTCAGTTAAAGAAATTTGTCAAAACGCACACATTTCTAGAAATGCTTTCTATCAACATTATGAAACCAAGGAACATCTCTACCAAGCAATCCAAACAGAGATATTACTGGCTATGGAAGATGCCTGTAGACCTGTAGCTGAAAATATTGCAGACATACAAGCCTCTGAAAACCGTCAATTTCTTGATAATATCCTAATTGCTGTCGATCAACATCAGGAAAAAATTTACCAATTACTGAAAAGTCAGCCAGCACATTTTTCACTGGCCTTCCGTGATATGCTCATCCATGCTAATATCAAAACAAATCAGCAATTTACAGATAATATCAATCTAGCATTTATTCACATCTTTTCAGGTGCGGTTGCGTCATTTATTAGCTATTGGTTATTAGAAACTGATTTGACACTACTTGAAGCTCAGGAACAACTGTTTACTATCTTAAAACACTTAAAAGGCAACTAACTTTGTTTTTAGACTAATCAAATAGCCCTAATTTTTCAAAGGCATTATAAAGTCCGTCTTCTGCGACATCATCGGTTACCATATCTGCCATCTTGAGAATTTCAGGACCACCATTTCCCATCGAAACACCAATATGACAATAGTCTAACATAGGAATATCAATCTTAGCATCACCAAAGGCAATGGTGTCTTTTTGCTCAGCACCAAGATGCTTCAAAAGAACAGCTATCGCATGAGCTTTATTGATATCTTTAACGCCTAAGTCACCAAAGAGTGCTGTTTCGCCCCGACCTCCCCAAGTATGAGCTTCAAGATTGGGAAATTCTTCGATAGAGTCCAAGTGATCTTGATAGTCTGACAAGATAAAGCTGACTTTGTTAAGGTCATCACGGTATAGCTCACCGCCATAAATCAAACCATGAAGAGCATCTTCTGCTTCTTGGTCTTTGATTTCTTCTTCTGTCTTTCCTTTGCGAAGGCTGTATTTACGAAGAACTGGACGAGCGGCTTCTTTGAAATTTTCAGACGCAAAGAGACCATTGTTGGATTCAAGGTAGAACTCCAAGCCACGTCTATGCAACCAGTCAACGATATGTCTGGCTTCTTCTTTGGAAATCAACTGGTGCATAACCACTTCTTCATTATCTTCGACGTAAGAGCCGTTACCGCCAATCATGCCATCAATGCCAATGTCCCAAATTTCTGGCTGCATCTCTGCACGACTGCGTCCTGTACAGACATAGACTTTATGCCCTTTTTCACGCGCCCAGCGAATGGCTTTGACTGCTGATTCTGGGATACGATTATCATAGTCGACAAGAGTCCCATCAACATCTAAAAATATCATTTTTGACATTATTTACCTCTTCTATATGCTCTTTATTTTTTTATCTTTAGTATAAGAAAAAGATAACCATGAATCCATGACTATCCTTTGAAATAATTATACTATCCTATGCTTTTTCGACATGTGTTTCATAAAGTTTTTCAAAAATTGGGAAGAAAACTGCAATCACTCGACCTGTTCCCAGACTGGCAATAAGAGTTCCGATACCAACACCAAGCCATCCCTTCCCAGCTGTGAAGGATAGGAGCAAGGAAGAACTAATAAAAACAATATCAATGAGGTTTTTACCTGTTCCAAAACCTTTGCCTGTCACCTGCCCCACTGTATGCGCAAGAGCGTCAGCAGGATTGGGGATAAAGCGCATGGCAACAGTCAAAGATGCACCACACCCCATGACCACAATCCCAGCAAAAAGCCAAGTAAAGCGCAACGTTAGAGTTTCTGGAGTTACTAGCAGCTCATCAAAAATCTGCATGACGAAACTGGTCAGAAAACTAGCCACCACTTGCAAAATCCTAAATCGTTCAAAATCCTTCCGCAATAATAAAAACTGGATAAAGATACAAAGCACAAAGTTTGCAAAACTGGTGATTCCAATGGGAATCTTGAAAATGACTGAGATATTATAAGCCAAGGAAACAACAGGTGAAACTCCCAAAGAAGCCTTGGTGCATAGGGTAATCCCCAGACCAATCAAGAAGCCCCCAATCAGGTAAAATAGAATCTGATTCAAACGATTAACGCGATGAGACACAAGCAAAACCTTTCGGAAAAATAATATGTTCTTTCATTATAACATGGATGTTTTGAAATTTCCCCTATCAATTAAAAGGATTAATTGAGTCCATGTATCGTTCATTATCATTAGGACGTCCTTGAGGCATATAGCACATCGCAAATGAGAGGAATGATTTTCTGACAAAATGGCAGATTGTTGAAGCCTACCTTTTTTGATTTGCATGATGAAAGACCAGACTCAAGTGTCCAGTCTTCCATCTTTCTGTCAGAATTAGTCGATATCTGTTCCGTTTGATGCAATCACTTTCTTGTACCAATCAAATGATTTTTTCTTAGAACGTTTCAGGGTACCATTACCTTGATTATCACGGTCAACATAGATAAAACCGTAACGTTTTTTCATTTCCCCTGTTCCAGCTGAAACAAGGTCGATTGGTCCCCATGTTGTGTAACCTAGCAACTCAACACCATCTTCATTGATGGCTTGATTCATGGTTTCAATATGTGAACGCAGGTAATCGATACGGTAATCGTCTTCGACATAACCATTCTCATCTGGTGTATCAACCGCACCCAGACCATTTTCAACGATAAACATTGGTTTTTGGTAACGATCCCAGATGGTATTCAATGTGATGCGAAGGCCAAGCGGGTCAATTTGCCAACCCCATTCAGATGCTTCCAAGTATGGGTTTTTAATAGACGCAAAGATGTTACCAGCTGTTTTTTCATTGACTTCAGGGTCACCTGATGCCACACGGCTTGAATAGTAAGAGAATGAGACAAAGTCAACGGTATGTTCTTTCAAAAGCGCCAAGTCTTCATCAGTCATTTCAATGTCTAAGCCAAGGCGTTCGAATTTTTTCTTAGCGTAGTTAGGGTATTCTCCACGTGCTTGCACATCAATGAAGAAATAGTTTTCACGGTCCTCTTGCATAGCTGCCCAATAATCACGTGGGTGAGCTGTGTTTGGATAGTATTGACCAGCCGCAAGCATACATCCCACTTTGTTTTCAGGGTCAACTTCGTGGGCAATTTTTGTGGCAATGGCTGATGCAACTAGCTCATGATGGGCTGCCTGATATTTTACTTGTTCTTGGTTTTCACCTTCTTCAAAGTACAATCCTGCTCCCATGAATGGTGCATGAAGAATCATGTTAATTTCATTGAAAGTTAGCCAGTACTTAACCAAGCCTTTGTAGCGGTTAAAGATGACCTTACAGAGACGCTCGTAGAATTCGATAACCTTACGGTTGCGCCATCCACCGTATGCTTCAATCAAATGCATAGGAAAATCAAAGTGCGTGATAGTTACCAAGGGTTCGATATCGTATTTGCGCAATTCTTTGAAGACATTTTCATAGAATTGAAGACCTGCTTCGTTTGGCTCCAACTCATCCCCTTTAGGGAAAATACGTGTCCAACCGATAGACATACGATAAGTTTTAAAGCCCATTTCCGCAAAAAGTGCAATATCTTCTTTATAATTATGGTAAAAATCGATAGAGCCTTTTGCTGGGTAAAAATACCCCTCTTCAAAATCAAACATTTTCTTTTGACCAGCAATGATTGGGAAGCGATCTTCCCCAATTGGCACCACGTCAACATTGGCTAAACCACGTCCATCAACATCATAGGCACCTTCAACTTGGTTGGCAGCTGTTGCGCCACCCCACAAGAATCCATCTGGAAAAGCTTTTAATTCTGTCATTTTGAAACCTCTTTCATGATTTATTATTTCTATTATAACATTCCAATACCTTAAAAACTGATTGTTTTATCAGATAAACTGATACTATACTATGACAATTTACTGTTTAGTCTCATAAAGCAGGCTTTCATTAATAGGATCATAGATATAGTCTAAGCTAAAGTCATTATCTTCCACGTCGAATTTTAAGATAGCACAGTTACTCATGCGAACTTGGGGTGGATGTGCTAAAACACCACGATAAAATTGGGCAATAGCCGCACCGTGGCTGACGGCTAAGACAACATCTCCCTCATCATGCTTTGCTAGTAAATCTCTCACGGTATCCCCCATTCTTTGGCGCACCGCCATAGAGTCTTCCCCACCATGCTGTACAAAATAGTCACCATAGCCGATACCTGGTGTCAATGGCGGATTAAGAGTTTCGGATTGTCCCTCAAAAGTCCCAAAATCCATCTCTTTCAAGCCTTTGAGACGAATGATATCACTGCGACCTGAGGCAATTTCAGCTGTGTCAATTGCTCGCTCCTGCGTAGATGAATACACTGCGTTAAATGCCAGCCCCAACTTTTCAAAATAATCACGCGCCTTAGTCGCCTGCTCAATCCCCAAATCTGTCAAAGGACTATCACAAACGCCTTGAATCCGTTTAAGCTCATTGAAACGTGTTTGGCCGTGGCGCATCAAATATAAAGTTTTAGTCATAAGCCCTCTTTAAAAATCATAGGTTTTAAAATCTTGAGTCGGTAGGATAACTTTTTCTAGTGTCAATGTGCCATCCTCTGCCACCTTAAACTGACAAAGAGCACAGTTAGAGAAATACACACCTGGTGGAAAACTGATACCAAGTTCCAAAATAAGTCCCCACATGGCTGCTCCGTGGCTGACCATCAAAGTATTTTCTGCAGTTGAGGCCGCCATCACTTTTGCAACTGCTTGGTGAACACGTTTGCCTACCTGACGAATGTCCTCACCGCCAAATGGAACAAGGAGGTCTTCGAAAGAGTTTGCTCCTTCTCTGAACTTTGGCAAGAGCATTTCAGGCTGTGCTTCAAACTGACCGAAACTCATCTCTTTAAGGCCTTTCAATTGAGCGACCTGCTCACATCCAGAAACTAGTTTAGCAGTATCAGTCGCCCGCTCTTGCGTTGACGAATAGACCTCATCAAAAGCGATACCTTCTTGATCAAAATAAGTTTTAGCAAGTTTAGCTTGTTCAATCCCTAGTTCTGTCAAAGGTGAATCACAAGCACCCTGTACACGTTTTTGGGTGTTAAAAAGTGTTTCCCCATGTCGCATTAAATATAGTTTAGTCATTACTCTTCCTTTCAAAGAAAAACCAGATGAAACTGGTTTTCTAGCATTAATCTTCTAAAATGGATTGGCCTTGTGTTGCAATAACATCCTTGTACCAGAAAAAGGAGTCCTTACGATATCGGTCAAAGCTGCCGTTTCCTTGGTCATCCGCATCAACATAAACAAAACCGTAGCGTTTAGACATTTCTGACGTTGAGGCTGAAACAAGGTCAATACAGCCCCACATGGTGTAACCCATAAGCTCCACACCATCTTCAATGGCTTCGTACATTTGTTTGATGTGTTTGTCCAAATAGTCAATACGGTATTGGTCGTGAACAGAACCATCTTCCTCAAGGGTATCAAGGGCACCAAGACCATTTTCAACGATAAAGAGTGGGATTTGATAACGATCGTAGAGTTTATTAAGCGTCACACGAAGTCCCACAGGGTCAATCTGCCAGCCCCAGTCAGATGCTTCTAGATAAGGATTGGTTTCTCCAAGAATCAAGTTTCCAGCGGTGGCTTTCTGTTCTTCCGTTTGATTATTAGGATGACGGGTCACTGAAGACATGTAGTATGAAAAACTCATGAAATCAACGGTGTATTGGCTGAGAATATCTTCATCGCCATCCTCAAAGACCACGTTAATATTGTTTTGTTTAAAGAAACGGTTCATATAGCTTGGATATTTGCCGCGAATTTGCACATCAGCATAGAAAAGATTTTCATGGTCTTTAGTGATTGACTGCATGATATCGTCTGGATGACAGGTTGCAGGATAAGCCTCCATACGAGCCAACATCATCCCAATCTGGTTGTCTGGATCAATCTCATGCCCCACTTTAGTCGCTAAACTTGAGGCGATAAACTGGTGGTGAACCGCTTGGTACATGTCTTGGAGATTGAGTTTGCCATCTTTAAAAAGCAAACCACCAGAAAGATAGCCTGTCAAGCCGAGAATGTTAATTTCATTGAAGGTCAACCAGTATTTGACTTTCCCTTTATAGCGTTTAAAAACTGTCTCAGCATAATGGACAAAGAAGTCAATCACTTTACGATTTTTCCAGCCGCCGTATTCTTTCACCAAACCAATCGGAAATTCATAATGTGACAAAGTTACTAAAGGCTCAATCCCATGCTTGTTCAATTCGTCAAAGACAGCATCATAGAATGCCAAGCCCTCTTCATTTGGTACTGTTTCATCACCATTTGGAAAAATACGAGACCAAGCGATAGAAAGTCGGAAGGTTTTAAAGCCCATTTCAGCCATAAGCGCAATATCTTCTTTATAACGATGGTAAAAATCAGAACCCCAGCGTTTTGGATAAAGGCCTTCTTTATCAGTCAAGGCAAACTCCAAACGTTCGTGATTCATTGGTGTTGTCAATTCACCACCAATGGTCTTACGGTCTTCTGGAGCAACTGCTCTTGCTGTATCTGAGGTTGCTGGTCCACGACCACCTTCATCCCAGGCTCCTTCGTACTGATTGGCAGCTGTGGCGCCGCCCCATAAAAAGTCTTGTGGAAATTGTTTTGTCATTTTTCGACTCCTTCATATCTTATATTAAACATAATATACTACTAATAGAAAGCCTTTTCTAATACTATTTACTAGGAAAACCGATACTATCTTATGATTTTACGGCATGAAGATTCAAATAATCCTCGATAACTTCTAGAACCCCATTTTCCTTATGATCTGGTGCTAAAAACTTAGCATGTTGTTTGATGATTTGTGGTGCATTATCAACGGCATAGGAATAATTGGCAAGGTGTAGCATTTCAACATCATTGCCACTATCGCCAAAAGCCATGAGCTCTTCTGGTAAAATGCCATAACGCTCCATCAAAACCTGCAAACCGGCCGCCTTATGGACACCTGTTTGAATGATATCAATAGTACCAAAACCAGACGTCACAGCACGTAGATTACCTGTAAAATGCGCATTAAAATCAGCCATGACAGCATCCGCCTCTGCTGCATCTCCTGTCATCATACTCATTTTAACAATGGTTTCATCCTCTGGAATATCATCGAAAGATTCGACACGAACGATGGCATCTACAAATGCTTTAGCTTCTTCAGGAGAAATCATGTGATTGGTAATTTCCCATTCTGCTGCTTCCAACATATAAGAATGCTTTGTGCCTGTCAAAATCACACGATATGCTGCTAATTGCGCTTTGAAATACTCTAAAAACTGAGTCACATCAGCTTGATTAAGAACAAAACGGTCGATTGTTTCGCCTCTGATAAGAAGATGAGCACCATTTTCCACCACAAAATCTAGACGGTCCAAAAGTCCTCTAAACATGATATTAATACGATCCATATTGTTACCAGTTGCTACTACAAAGCGAATACCTCGTTCATCAAGTCCATCCAAAATACTTTCAAAACGCTGACGATCATAAATTCCCTTATCATCTAAAAAAGTTCCGTCCATATCGCTAGCAATCATTTTAATCGTCATAAAAAACCTCCATTATCCTATATTATAAAAAGCCCAGCTCTAAAAAACTAGACTTTTTATACGAAAAACTGATACTATTGTGGGAAATCAAAAGACCACGCTAGGTGGTCTCTCATTTACTATCCTAATTCAGCAGCATTTTCTGCCTCTTCTTTAAGAAGTTGTTTATCATAAATTTTAATAAATGGATAGTAGATAAGGAAGGCAACCAAAGCACAAAGCAAGGCTACAATAATTGCTTTCCAGTCAGTTGTACCAAGGAAAGCTCCGATACCTACAGGAGTTGGCCATGGAACTTGAGCAATGACAGGTTTAATAAGTTCAAGTTTCATTGAGAAATAGTAAACGGTCATTGATGCAACAGGTGCTAGCATAAATGGAATAGCAAGAGATGGATTATAGATAATTGGCAAACCAAAAATCAAAGGTTCGTTGATGTTAAAGAATCCTGGAACGATTGAAGCTTTACCAATAGCTGATAATTGTTCAGATTTTGCACGAGTAGCCAACCAAATACATAGACCAAGTGTTGCACCAGAACCACCAGCGATAACGAACATGTTTGAGAATTCACCAGCAACAACTAGACGTTCTCCTCCAGCGTTCAAAGTCATATTAGCAAGAGCAATTGGAGTAACAAAAGCAAAGATAATATTTGCACCGTGGATACCAACAATCCATAGAGCTTGTGTTAGTAGATAGATGATAACAAGACCAATCCAAGTACTTGTTAAGTTTGCAACGAATCCAAATGGAATAGCAATAACTTGGAAAATATCTGTACCAAGTACGACAAGAATACCATTCAAAATGATAACAAAGAAAGCAACAACAAATGAAGGAATTAAGGCTGTGAAACCACGAGATACACCTTCTGGAACCGATTCAGGCATTTTGATAACCCAGTTATTTTTCACACACATACGGTACAAAAGAACTGAAACAACACCCATAATAATAGCTGTAAAGATACCAGTAGTACCAAAGCGGGTAACACCATTTGCCATTGCCCAACCATCGGCAACAACGCCACCTTCTTTAAGGGAAATCACTGATGACATCATTCCTTTTTCAAAAACAATTTGAGGAACAGTCATAATGAAAGCAAAGAGTGACAAGAGCGCACCATTAAGTGGCGTCAAATCTAGGTCTTCTTCTTCAGCATAAATTTTTGTTAATTCGTAGCCAATGGTAAGCACGAAATAAAGTGACAATGATCCCATCGTTGCATAATTAGCAACCATATAAAGAGCTGTAAACTTATCAAATGATGCTGCAAAAATATCTGCAACAACTGGCCAAAATGAAAATGATAATGGCAAAATACTAAAAACCAAAAACATTGACCCAACAATAGTGAAAGGCACTGCTGCCATACCAGCAGCTGTGATAGCTCTCACGACTTTATATGATGCTATTTTCCCCATAGGCCCCATGAGATAGCGTTCTAAGATACCAAAGAAACCTTTTTGTTCTTCCATAAGAGAATTCCTCCTAAAAATTAAATGTATTTTTCAATAGTTTGAAAACGTTGGTAATAGTTATCCTTATTCTGTTTAATTAAAGCAATGCGATTCAAATTGATATTAATAAGAAGTATCCCTAAAGCTTGCAGAATGATAATCACTAACTTTGCAGACAACTGATTCGTGAACGTTGGAAATAATATAGATGTTTGGTTGACGATCGTCAAGATAATGATTAGGATATTAATCACCAACTGTGTTTTTAAAGCTAATTCTGTATGTGACAACTTTGGTATTGACATACCATAGAGTTTAAATTGTTCAATTGTTGCTATGACTAATAGGACAAGCATAGCAAAAGGTACAAGCAAGTATAGATTTGGCTTAAAAAACAAAGCTAGTGACCAATAGATATTTGCAAAGAAAAAGAGCGCGAGACTGTAACGAAAGAGCATGTAACGGTTAAATAAATTATTTTTGTACTTAACTTCTCTTCTAATCTCCTCTGTTGTTCTAGGAGTCTTATGTTTTTGATGAATAGACGTTACCTTACTCATATCATTACCTCCCTATCCAACTTTCTTATACAAAGCCAACATTTCAAGTGCCACTTCGCGTAATGTCATGGTCGTCATTAAGTGGTCTTGTGCGTGCACCATGATGATTTCAATTTTTATTTCTGCACCGCCAGCGTAGGCTTGCAAAAGATCTGTTTGTGCATGGTGTGCTTCAAGCATATCTGCGTTGGCATCTTCAAGTAATTGCTCAGCTTTGCCATAGTCTCCTTCGCGCATGGCAGCAAAAGCTTCATGAACGATTGTACGAGCATTTCCACTGCTTAGAATGATACCAAAAGCAGCCATTTGCAATTCTTCTGTATTCATATTAACTCCTTTTACTATCTAAAAATAGGCTTCTAAATGTTTCAAAATCCTTGGCATTAATCAGAGCGTTTTTTACTTTAGGTAAATCAACCAAATCAACAATTCGACTAGTAATCACCTTTAATCCTTCATTCGAGTAGATGGACGGTGCTACCAAGAAAACAAGTTTGATATTTTCAAAACCATCTTCCCAATACAATCCATTTTTAACAACTGCTACTGCGATTTGATGTTTCTCACAAATGGGTTTTAAGGGATGAGGAACGGCAATATCTTGATCAAATACCAAAGTGCTTAAACGTTCGCGTCCTTTTATTAAATCTTCTAATTCTTCTTGCTGACTGGACTCATCTGGTATGAGTCGCTGAATCAGCTTAGAAATAACTTCTGACTTTGTCGCATTTTCCAAAACTATGAAGTTTTCTTTTGAAAAATAATCATCAAAAGAAGATAAGAGCGTATCTTTCCCTAGAAGGTCATCCTCTTGCTGGAGCGTTTTTTGATGATGTCTTCCCCTGAGTTTAGAGAAAGTTTTTTTAGCTTCAAGCACTTCTTGCTCCGATAAAAAGACACTCACCGTTTGAACTGGAATATTAAATACTAAGTTAGACAAATCAATAGTTGATATAATGACATCAATATTTTTCAACTTATCATTCGTTAAATCATAATAACCAATAACATCTGAAATAGTGACTAATTGTCCCAACTCATTGATAATTCTGTTTTTAAGCATCTGTGCGCTTCCAAAACCAGTTGCACAAATCACTAGAACATTTAATTTATTCTTCTCCTTTTGACGCTCTATTGATGCCATAAAATGAAGGGCAACATAAGCAATCTCATCCTCTGATAGACGATAAGGTTGAAAGGACGGAAGTTCTGACATAAAGTCTGTTGTCAGTCTAAAAATATCTAAGTATCGTTTTTGAATATCCTCCAAAAGTGGATTATCTAGATGAATATTATTGGTCAATCGTTCTAAAAGAATTTCTAGATGAGTTAGTAATCCTTCAATCAAAGACATGTCATTTGAAAAATCATAGCCTGCTTTTTGATCATATGCTTCCAAATGTAGGCTGACTTCCTGCCTTAGCGTTGCCATCAGGTTCAATGACTGTTGTTCCGTAACAGATTTGGAAATCAGATGTAGGGCTATGTATGCAGTCTCTTCAGTAGGGATGACCTCAACTTCTTTTAAACGATTGGAAAGTCTCTTGTTGATATTCTGAGCCACAGCTAGCTCTTTTTGGTATTTTACAGGATCCAAATCAATCGGCGAAATATTAAACCCTTTTTGAAAACGTTGAATAGCTAATCCAAGATGGATCACTAGGTTTTGAATAGCATAATCTGATAATTTCAAACCTTGGTTACGACATTCATCCAAAACCATTATGGTTAGCTCTTCTAAAGATAAGGGTAAATCCAATATGTTTTTACCAACAAAATGTGACATGTTTTGATGAAACTGGTCACCAAAGAAATAATCCATAATAAAATGGCGCTTATCTTGCTCATTTCCCAAAACATAAACGCCACGATAGGGTTTACTCTCAATACTAAGTTGATATTTCGCTAATTGACTTCGAATTTTTTTAAAGTCACTAGATAAGGTAGAACGACTGACAAATAATTGGTCTGCTAAATCATCAAACAAGATTGTTTCTTCTTCAAAAATTAATTTGTTTAAGATAGCTTTGTGACGATTTTCAATATCACCATAGTCTAGGCCTAAAGCCAAATCATTTTTAACGAGGAAGTGATGATAAGTATCATCATCGATGACCTCAAGCTGATAGCCAAAACCTTGTTTAGAAACAATTCTAAAACCCGTTTCTTCAACAGATAAATCTGATGATAATTTCTTGATATAAGTCCGAATCGTTCTGTCCGAATAGGAAAGATAATCTGCTAAGACTTTACTCGTTGAATAATCTCTTCTATGTTGATAGAGATATTGTAAAATCATTTTTTCTTTGGTATTAAGCATGTCATCCTCCTAGATTAAATAGTCACTCTATAATAACAAGGAATTAGATGTTATCCAAAACCAATTTTGCCATTTTTTCAATTCCCATTGGAATTGGAATATAAGCTTGTGGTGGGATTTGAACGATTGGTTTCCCAACTTTTTTAGCTGCTTCTTCAAATTGTTTGTAATGCATTTTAGTTTGTGGACTAATGAGATACAAATCATATTCAGCCGCATTGATTTTCTTACCACCTTCAGGAACACCGACAGCATTCATTTCAATATCATGGCCTTGTTCTGCCAAAAGTGTTTGTGTTTTTTTTGCAATGAGTGAAGATGACATGCCTCCAGCACAGATAATCAAAGCTTTAGTCATAAGGATAACCTCCAAGTATTTTTTATTTATCTTATGATTTAAGTATATTTGAAATCGTTTACAACATCAAAAGAGACTTTTTCCTTAGCATTGCGGAAAAAGTCTCTATTTAATTTTTAGAATTTCCTTATCTCATCAAAATAGGAAAAATCAGCTCAATCGAACTGATTTTCCATTTTATTAAACCATTCCCAATGGTCCTGAGACCTGTAGAGATTGAACCGTTACCTGATTATCATCAAGTCTGTACTCTTTTATAATATTTTCTTTTAATTCTTGATCACTCCATCTGGATTGAACAGTATAAACATCTTTTGAAGAATGGGATACTACTCTAAATTTCCGATGAAACCGTTTATTAGCTTTTAAATCTGGAATGTCTTCTATTTTATAAAAACGAACCAAGTAATTATAACCGTAGTTTCTATTAACAAAAACCATAGACTTAAAGGAAAGATAGAAAATATATAATAGCAGTAGAATTCCAATGATATATACAAATACCACTCAACATACCTCCCTCTAGAAATTCATAAATTGTCTTGATGTAACAATAAACTGTGATGGTTTGAGATTAAATTCTTGCAGCATTAAACTTTTCAAATGATGATCATCAATATCACTATGAACAACATAACCATAATCATCTTCAATGGCGACTGTCACGTGAGATAAAATGTCTACACTTTGAGTAATCGGCACTTCATCAACACTATTTTTAAATTGAATACGATAAACAGCATAGTGATTTTCTGTTTGTTTTTCTTTAAGCTTATGGTTCACCCAAATTAAAAGAATTACAAAGAAAAGCATCGCAAATAGAGCATAAATAAAAGTAACAATCATAACATAAACAACTTTTAAACAACCTTCCTATAAGTCACAATTACTTGACTAGCTTTTAAATTAAATTCAGCCATAACTAAATCTCTCAATTTACGATCATTAATGGAGGATGCTACGCTATAACCATCTTCTGTATCAAATTTAACTTTCGCCACCTCATTAAAACGATCACTTGTTCTTAAATCTGGTCTAGTAGTATTTTTAAAATTAATAAAGTAAGTCGTATACTTCTTGTTTTCTCCGTAGCTAGGTGTAATTAGATTTTTTCTGACTCCAATCACAATTCTACAGAAAAAATACATAAAGCCAACAATAACAATAAGTCCAAATAATACTTCCATTTTTAACCTCTTTATTTTTAGTCATTAGACATCAACTTACGAAAGAGTTTCTCTCGGTGGTTTAAACAAATTAAATCTTAAAAACAAAGGCACATACCACATAGGCTTCACACTTTCTTTGAAATAAATTATATATATTCTACTCTTAAACCTCTTCTTTTGCAAGCGTTTACTTAATGGTTTTTAAAGATTTTCTCAAAAAAAACAAGGATTACTGCTAACCCTTGTTTTCCTAATTTTCATAATAATAATCTAGACAATTCTTCTGGATGTAACAAATACTTGTCCTGGCTTTAAATCAAAAACTGTCTGGATTAATTCTTTTAATTTGGCATCATTGATATCACTTTCAATCACATAGGATTCAGCATTACATTGCTTAATCACTATATGGGACATAACTTCCTCATTTGAAGCTAAATCAGGTATTTCTTCTAAATTACTAAAGGTAATCGCATAAATGGTCTTTCCATTTGATGACTGTGGGGCAAATAATGACAAAAACTAATAGTCTCCTTTTCTGTTGGGTAATGGTATTATTTATAAATCAATTTATAGACTAAAACAATACCAGCTAAAGTTGCTGAAATAGCATTGGCTAGCATCAAGGCAGTATCCCCAATACGGATACCATGCACTAGCCAAAGCAGCATTCCAGTGACAGCCATGACATACATCCCAAGTGAAATAGATTCGGTATCTTTTGTCTTTATGACTTTAATCACCTGCGGAATAAAGCCAAAGGTCGTTAAACAAGCTGCTACAAATCCTATCATAAGTCGTTCTCCTTACGTCAAAAGACTGTCACCGTTACTTGCAATCACTTTTTTATACCAATTGAAGGATTTCTTCGGTGTTCGTTCAAGGCTTCCTTCACCGTTGTCATCCTTGTCGACATGAATGAAACCATAGCGTTTGCGCATTTCACCTGTACCAGCAGATACCAGATCAATACATCCCCAAGGTGTGTAACCCATCAAATCAACCCCATCTTCGTCCACTGCTTTAATGAATTCCTTGATATGAGCACCGAGATAGTCCATACGGTAATCATCATGCACCATGCCATCCTCTTCGACTTGGTCAATGGCACCAAAACCATTTTCCACAATAAAGAGTGGCAAGTGATACATATCTGTGAACCAGTTTAGACTGTAACGAAGGCCTTCTGGGTCAATTTGCCAATCCCAATCAGAAGATTTGACATAAGTGTTTTTAACCAAATCTTCTGTTTCAAGGTAATCATAATGAGGATTATTGTCACGGTGTGAATCAATGGCAAAACTCATGTAGTAAGAGAAACCGATGTAGTCAACAGTACCTTCGAGGAGGTCTTCACGGTCCTCCTTTGTAAAATCAACTTCAATACCCTTTCGTTCCCAGTACTTGATAATGTGTTCTGGGTAGA
Organism: Streptococcus pluranimalium; assembly: GCF_047785745.1. Classification (GTDB taxonomy): domain Bacteria; phylum Bacillota; class Bacilli; order Lactobacillales; family Streptococcaceae; genus Streptococcus; species Streptococcus pluranimalium_B. Next base: position 18,468 of record NZ_JBLOJT010000014.1, read on the forward strand.
AGCCATGGACATGAACATCTGTAAAGTAATAGCGTTTTTGCATGGCTTTTTGAGCCATTAGAATGTCAGATGGTTTACATGTCGCAGGGTAAATCGGACACATGGCAATCATACAGCCAATTTGGAAGTCAGGGTTAATCTCATGACCAATTTTGACAGCACGGGCTGATGCAACCAGTTCATAATGCGCTGCTTGGTACATGATGGCTTCACGGTCATCACCTTCTTTATAAACAATTCCCGAGTTGGTGAATGGCGCAAAATCTTCCTGATAGTTGGCTTGGTTATTGATTTCGTTAAAGGTCATCCAGTATTTAACCTTATCTTTATAACGTTTAAAGACTACTTCAGCAAAGCGAACAAAGAAGTCAATAACCTTACGATTTGTAAAACCACCATATTCTGTAACGAGATGGTATGGCAATTCAAAATGAGATAGCGTTACAACTGGCTCAATGCCATATTTCAAACATTCATCAAAGAGATCATCATAAAATTGGAGACCTTCTTCATTTGGCTCTAATTCATCTCCTTTTGGAAAAATTCGTGTCCAAGCAATTGACGTCCGGAAACACTTGAAGCCCATTTCTGCAAACAGGGAAATATCTTCTTTATAGCGATGGTAAAATTCAATCGCTTCATGGTTAGGGTAATATTTACCTTCTAAAACACCTGCTGTAATTTCACGAGGGACACCGTGACGAGCAGCAGTCATCACATCTGCTACCGAGATCCCCTTGCCACCTTCTTGCCAGCCTCCTTCAAGTTGATGAGCAGCAACGGCACCACCCCATAAGAAATCTTCACGTAATTTGGACATAATAGCCTCCTATTAAATAAGTATAGTCTTATTTTAGCAAGCGATTACATTATTGACCATCTAAAAAATTTCCTTAGTGACTAAGGAAATTTCAAGGAGGAAGTCTTAAGCACTTTCAACATCACATCTTACATCTCCCTAGTTAAAAAACTTACTTTCATTTCCAGTTTTTAGTTAGTCTTTTAAGTCCTAATCATTCAAAATCACGACTGACAGACAATCGTGATTCCTTTTTCTTATTCAAGCTCTTCCCCATTTGAGGCGATGACTTTTTTGTACCAGTGGAAACTGTCTTTTGGTGTTCGGTTTAGAGTACCATTTCCGGCATCGTCCATATCCACATAGATAAACCCATAGCGTTTACGCATTTCACCTGTACCAGCTGAAACGATGTCGATACAGCCCCAAGTGGTGTAGGCAATGAGGTCCACGCCATTATCAATAGCTGTACTCATCGCTTTGATATGGGCACGGTGGTAATCAATACGGTAATCATCATGAATGGAACCATCTTCTTCAACTGTATCAAAGGCTCCAAGTCCATTTTCAACCACCATGATTGGGATTTCATAACGGTCATAAATTTTTTCAAGATAGTATTGAAGCCCATCTGGGTCATGTGCCCAACCCCAATCGGAGTAGGTCAAGTAAGGATTCTTAGCACCCACTGAGAAGTTTCCGGCTACTTGTTCTCCACCTGTATGTGTTGTCACATTGTTTGACATGTAGTATGAGAAGGTGTACACGTCTACGGTACCATTTTTAAGGTCTTCTTCTGTGATGTCTAGCTCAACATTGTGCTCTTGCCAGAGACGTTTGGCATAAGTGCCATACCTTCCTTTAGCTTGAACGTCCCCACAATAGTAAATGCCTGATTCCCACTTGTGCTGGTTAGCCAAGATATCTTTGGGATCACAAGTTGCTGGGTAGAAAGTAATCCCACAAATCATGTTACCAATCATAAAGTCAGAATTGATTTTGTGACCGAGTTGAACCGCTTTAACTGACGCAACAAATTGGTTATGAAGGGTTTGATAGCCAGCTTGATACTCTTCATCAGAAGCCTTACCGCCAAACATATCAAGGAACATGGTTGTGTTATTGATTTCGTTAAATGTCAACCAATATTTGACAAGGTCTTTGTATTCATTGAAAATAACCTCACAGTATTTCACGTAAAAATCAATAAGTTTACGGTTAGTCCAACCACCATAGTTTTCTTCAAGAGCTAGTGGTGTATCAAAATGCCAGATAGACACGAGTGGTTCGATATTGCATTTACGACACTCTTCGAATGCAGAGCGGTAAAAATCAAGTCCTGCCTGATTGGGCTTTGAAGCATCCCCGTTAGGGAAAATACGTGCCCAAGAAATAGACAAGCGGAAGATTGAATAGTCCATCTCTGCAAAGAGCTCAATGTCTTCTTTGTAGCGATGATAGAAATCTACCGCCACATGATTTGGATAATATTCTGTGTCTAGAACTGCAAACTTAGCACCTTCAGGGATTTTAGCGTAGTGACCTAGACCCCCGACCTTTCCTGGTTTGCCGTCTTTATCGATATAAGTCGTGTAACGTGGTGAATCGACCGTACCACCAGTCGTCACATCGGTCTGTACCAGTCCACGTCCGTCTTCATTATAAGCACCTTCTGCTTGGTTGGCAGCAATAGCGCCACCCCATAGGAAATCCTTTGGAAAAGTCATGATTGTATACCTCTTTATGTTTTAATAAGTGTATTATAGCGCAAAAAGAAAGCCTTTTCTGATGACATATTACGACAGACTGATACTATCTTATTAAAAAATGCCTACAAAGTAGACATACAATACTATTAGTTTATTCCCCTAAACTCTTTATCCCTTCTTCCAACAAAGACATAAGCAAAAGCGTCTGTTCTTCTTTGACCAGTGGCTCCGCGCCATTTGCCAAGGTGTCATAAAGGGCTTCGTAGAAAAGACTGTAGTCACCAACTTCTGAGACGACTTTTTCTTCGTGATATTGACCATCCTCCATATAAGAAAGGACAGCATAGTCTTGAGGTCTATCCAAGCCAAAGTCAGCGTGGTCAGGCAGATAGAATTTTTTCAAATCTTCTTCCTGACGGTCTTTGGTTTCCTTGATAAAGGTGCCATTGTCACCATAAACGACAAAACTTGGACGTTCTTTGAGACGGAAATAAGACGACTTAACCGAAATTTTGACATCTCCATAAGTCAAATCGACATCAAAATAATCATTCATGCGATTGTCGCCAAGCAGTTGACGCAAATCAAAATGTACTTTATCAGGTTTACCAAAATAAGAAATCACTTGATCCAAGGTATGGCAACCATGATTATAGAGGAAACTGGTGTCAATCGAAAACTCAGAAACACTCTCAGGTACTTCAGGACGGAAGTAATCAAAATGCATTTCAAGCTCTTGCAGTTTCCCTAATTTACCAGATTCAAGCACTTTTTGAGTCGTCAAAAAGTCAGCATCAAAGCGACGATTGTGGTATCCCTGCAACATAAGACCCTTCTCACGCGCGATAGCAAATAATTCCTCAGCTTCTGCCAAAGTTCTCGTAAAAGGTTTCTCTAAAAGGACATTCTTTCCAGCTAGAAGAGCCTTCTTGGCAGATTCATAATGATTTCCTAGAGGTGTTGTCACGACGACTAGTTCAATCTCTGGGTCATTTAAGAGGTCATCCAAGTTTGTGGTATAGGCTGCTCCCTCGACCTTTGCCCAGTCATCCTTAATCGAGCGGTTATAGATGGTTTTAACCTTAAACTTGCCTGTTTTTAAAACAAAGGGCATATGGTAACGATTGGTTGATTTACCATTTCCAATAAATCCTGTTGTAATCATACAAATCCTTTCTAAAAATGACCTCGAGAGATGTTAGTCATCACTAGGTCACACGATTGAAAAATAATGATAGTATTTATCTTTGAAAAAGATAGACTTATAAAACGTTTTCTTTATTGTAACATAATTCTCTAGACACGAAAAATTCTCTAGTCTGGAGAGAGGCTAGAGAATGTTAACAGAGTTAGCGATACAAGGATTCCCCATTAGTACTGATAACTTCTTTGTACCAATCAAATGATTTTTTCTTGTAGCGAGCTAGGCTTCCTGACCCGTCATCATTCCGGTCAACATAAATAAAACCATAGCGTTTTGATAGTTCTGCCGTTGAAGCTGAGACCAAATCAATTGGACCCCAAGTAGTGTAACCCCAAAGTTCCACACCATCTTGTAAAGCCTCACCCACTTGAATCAAGTGTTTTTGGAGGTAGTCAATACGGTAATCATCTTCTACCGTTGGACCATTTGGACCGTCAACCAAAACATCCTTAGCACCTAGACCATTTTCCACGATAAAGAGTGGCAACTGGTAACGGTCATAAAAATCATTGAGGACTAAACGAAGACCAACAGGATCAATCTGCCACCCCCATTCAGATGATTCTAGATAAGGATTCGTGATGCCACCCAAGATATTTCCTTTACCACTAACATACTCTTCAGGATTATGAGCCTGTGCCACGGACATATAGTATGAGAAGGAAATGAAATCAACCGTATGTTTGAGCATTTCCTCATCACCAGGTGCAAATTGAATCTCAATATCGTTTTCTTTAAAGAAACGCTTGATGTAGTTAGGGTATTTGCCACGCGCATGAATATCAGAGAAAAGATAGTTTTGATTTTCAAACTCATGGACGGCTAATTGGTCAAGTGGGGTTGACGTCATCCCATAAGCTGGCATAGCAATTACCATACAGCCGACTTTAAAGTCAGGGTTAATCTCATGGGCAATCTTTGTCGCTGACGCTGATGCCACTAGCTCGTGGTGCACCGCTTGATAGAGGTCTTGTTTGGACAATTCTTCAACTGGCGTTGCAATCCCACCAGACATGAAAGGAGCATGAAGAACCGAATTGACCTCATTAAAAGTCAACCAATACCTGACCTTGTCCTTGTAACGAGTGAAGACCGTACGAACATAGTTCTCGTAAAAACCGATCAAGTCACGATTAGCCCAACCATTGTACTCACGCGCCAAATGTAAGGGTGTTTCATAATGAGATAGTGTCACCAAGGGTTCAATGCCATACTTAGCTAGCTCATCAAAAACATCATCATAGAACTGAAGTCCTGACTCATTTGGCTCTGTTTCATCCCCATTTGGAAAAATACGAGACCAAGCAATGGACATCCGGAAAACCTTGAAGCCCATTTCCGCAAAAAGGGCAATATCTTCCTTGTAACGGTGGTAGAAATCAATGCCTTCCAGTTTGAGATTATCCTTTGTTGGTACTTCTGTGATCAAAGGATTCTTGTCTCCAGCTTTGGCAGGGATACCTCCTTTTGGGGTGACATCTTGAACGGACAGGCCTTTGCCATCAAGATTATAAGCCCCTTCAAATTGGTTGGCAGCTGTGGCACCGCCCCAGAGAAATTCTTTCGGAAATGTATAAGCCATGTATTTACCTCGTTTATCTTATATTAAGCATATTATATAAGGAAGCCTTTCCAAAGACTAACACTATCCTTTTAAAAACTGATACTATCCTTTTAATCACTTCAAGAAATTAAAAAAATGATATCAAATGATACCACTTTCACTATTACTATTTGGAATACTTACCATCAATAAAAGTAATTTCTTCAACATCGCTATAGGTACTATAAGCTTTAACAACTGAAATAATCCAATCAATTAAACACCATAGACCAAGAGTCAACCAATTTAGTAATAATTTTGCAACTCCAAGACCAATCTGACCACGCATAAAACGATCGACACCTAAGTATCCAAATAAAAAGTTTCCTAACCATACAAAAATATGTTTATTAATTTTCTTTTCCATTTTAATCTCCTCCCTTAATAATATGATTAGTGTAACATAATTTCAGCTATCTATAAACCATCATTTCAAGAATCACTTGATTAGACAACAGTAATTAGTCAGAAACTGATACTATCCTTTGATAAAAGCTTTACATATGCTAAAATAAAAGGGAAGCAAAGGAGAATAGTTGTGACCAAACAAAAAGAAGATTTTCGCTTAGACATTGATTATAACAACCACTTACTGCCCTACGACTTTTTCCATACCGAAGTTAAGGATGGGCGCCCTGATACCCTTTTTCATTGGCATCCCGAGTTAGAAATCAACTACGTCTATGAAGGAACCGCTCGCTACCATATCGACTATGACTTTTTCAACAGTACTGCTGGCGATATCATCCTTATCCGTCCCAACGGCATGCATTCTATTCACCCTATTGATAAGCAAACACACGTCACTGATACTTTCCTCTTCCACCTAGATATGATCGGCTACTCCATCATTGACCAGGTCAGCCTTCGTTACCTGCAGCCCTTGCAGAATTCCACTTACAAGTTCGTCCAGCGTATTCAACCTCACATGGAGGGCTATGATGAGATTAAGCGTGTTCTTTTCGATATTTTCACATTAGCCACAGACGAAGGGAGACACTTTGAAGTCTTGCTCAAAGCCAGATTGAACGAGCTGATATACTTGCTCTTCTTCCACCGCTATGTGGTACGAAAACTGACCGACGATACCTACCGCAAGGATGAGAAACTCAGAGAATTGATTGACCACATCAATAACCATTACAATGAAGATTTGACCATCTCACTCCTAGCTAAAAAAATGGGCTACAGTAAAACGCATTTCATGTCCGTTTTCAAACAACAAACGGGGTCATCCTGTACCGAATTTATCATTCAAGTTAGATTATCCAAGGCCTGTGACGCCCTCGTCAACAGCCGCAAACCCATCATCGACATCGCAACTCAGGTCGGCTTTAACAACCTCTCCAACTTTAACCGTCAGTTTAAAAATTATTATCAAATGACACCGAGCCAATATCGCAAACAGTACACTAAAGCCAAGGAAGCCAAAACGCTTATCAATCCCAAAGATGATATCTTAATCTAAAAAAGCACGCCACAACAGTGACGTGTTTTTTAACACCCAAAAATCCCTCCCGAAGGAAGGATTTCATTTTGTTATTTAACAGTTGTAAGGAGGTAGTCTCCTGTATTAACACGGCCTTCTTGTGTCGTTAAGACATCTGTGTAGGTATCTGTGTTTGTCACAATGATTGGTGTGATAACTGGAAGTCCGGCTGATTTAATAGCATTAACATCAAACTCAAGAAGTTTTTGTCCTGGAGTAACCTTGTCACCAACTTCAACAAAATTCTTAAAGCCTTTACCAACAAGTGACACGGTATCCATACCGATGTGAATCAAGATTTCAGCACCATTTTCAGTTTTAAGACCGATAGCATGGTTAGTTGGGAATACAAGTGATACTTCTGCATTGGCTGGTGCCACAACAACACCATCCGCTGGATCAATCGCAATTCCTTTACCCATAGCGCCCGAAGCAAAAACTTCATCAGATACATTTTCAAGAGTAACAACATTACCAATAAGTGGGCTAGCAATGATTTCTTGCTTAATATCAACAACTTCTTCAGCTGTGACAAGACCAGCTTCTTCAACTTTTTCTTCTGTTGGAGTTCCGTAAAGTGTTGGAACTGGAACAAAGTATTGAATAACAAAGGCAATTACAATAGCTACAAAGGTTAAGATAATCCCCCACATCATACCATTTGTATCCCCAGTTTTAGGATTTACCAACGATGGATAAAGGAAGACACCCATACCACCGATAGCATAAGTAGTGACTTTTAAAGCCATCATAGCTGCACCAATAATTCCTGAAACAACACATGAAATCATAAATGGTGTACGCATAGCGAGGGTCACCCCATAAATAGCTGGCTCTGTAACCCCAAAGATTGATGAGATAAGGGCTGGCGTTGTAATTGTTTTAACTTTTTGTTCCTTTGTTTTGAGCAAGATGGCAAGAAGAACACCAGTTTGCGTAAAGTTTGGAAGTAAGGCTGGTGAAAACATTGCAGATTCGCCAGTACTTGCCACTTGTAATATGGCTAATGGGACAATTGCCCAGTGAAGACCAAACATCACCATCACTTGCCATCCAGCACCAAGAACAAAGCCGAAGATAATTGGGTTAAAGCTTTGAATGGCAACCAGTCCATTACTTAAACCGTCTGATAGCACATTAGCAAGTGGACCTACTGCAAGAAAAGTCAACGGTACAGTGATTAAGATTGTTACAAAAGGAACGACGAAGAGTTTCACCACATCAGGCGTTATTTTCTTCATAAATTTCTCAATGATTGAAGCAACCCAGATTGCTAAAATCGCTGGCATAACAGTTGAGAGGTAGCCACTGGCTGGAAGTGCAAATGGAATACCAAAGACGTTATCTAGTCCTGCTTTTTTTAGCCCTGCTACTGAAGCTACAATATCAGGATAAACAAGAGCCGCGGCAATGGCAAGGGCGGTAAATTCATTCACTTTAAACTTACGTGCAGACGTAATGGCAATTAGCAATGGCAAGAATTGGAAGAAACCATCACCAGTGGCATTTAAAATAACGTATAGAGCGCTATTTGATGCATCCATTCCCATTAGACCACCCATAATAGCAACAATACCTTTAATGATACCAGCAGCTGCCAAAGGTCCTAGGAAAGGTTGGAAAATACCTGAAACCAAATCCACGAAACGGTCAAAAAGATTGCCTTTAGGTGCTGAATCCCCCTCATCGGTATCTAATGATCCAACTCCTTGAACTCCCTGTTCAAGAACTGCAGCGTAAACATCCGGTACGTGGTTTCCGATAACCACCTGGTATTGACCACCAGCTTTAACAACGGTAACGACACCATCACGTGCTTTTAAATAATCCGTATCCGCTTTGCTTTCGTCTTTCAAAACAAACCGCAAACGCGTCACACAGTGACGAAGATTGACAACATTGTCTTTACCACCAACGTGAGCGACAATATCTTTTGCCAATTCAGTATAATCTTTACTAGCCATTTTTGGCTCCTCCTAGAAAATAGATATTTGGAATGTCTTTAGGCAAACAAAAAACCTAAACAAATACCAAATAAACCTCCAGCATATCCTGAGATTGCTGCTCCTGTTTATCTTGTATTTATTTAGGTTTTGCCTGCTTAACCAGTAACAATCCATCTGATGTTTATTATACTAACAGACTTATCTGAATAATGCAAGCGCTTTTTTTATGTTTTTTCAAAAAATTCTTCTCAGTCGATGATTTTCTAGCTTAATCATT
>NZ_JBLOJT010000140.1:0-3631 GCF_047785745.1 Streptococcus pluranimalium
GATTCTCTCTAGATGTTAATTATAAGTCACCCACTACAGTTGACGAAGAGCCTTTCTTATCTCAATCATTTCACCTCAGTAAACACAACGTGCTTACGCAATTTTGGTGAGTATTTTTTCAATTGAAGACGGTCTGGAGTGTTACGTTTGTTTTTTGAAGTAAGGTACAAACGCTCACCAGATTCTTTGTGTTCAAGTGTAATGTTTACGCGCATGGTATCTCCCTTCTATTATTTAGCTTCGTTAGCTTTAGCGATTTTACGTCCTTTGTAGTATCCTTTAAGTGATACACGGTGAGAACGTGAGTAATCTCCAGTAGTTTCGTCAAATTTTACAGTTGGAGCTGTTAATTTGTAGTGCGTACGACGTTTGTTTTTCTTCGCTTTTGAGGTGCGACGTGCAGGTACTGCCATTTTGATTTCTTCCTTTCGATAGTAAATATTGAGGGACTTATAGATTTACCTTAATGTTACCATTCTTGGTATTCAATCTGCCCAGTTAATATAGAGATGAATTTTCATCAACTATAGCATGATAACATATCTTTTTTGTAAAGTAAAGTTACTTGACACTTTTTTTGAGATGTTGAGTATAGTTTCCACCTATGACTTAATATAATAAAGTTATATTTGTCACTTATAGCTAGCTTTGTTATTCTAGACTTATATTCGGTAGTATTCGCCCTGCTAATTTTAGAAAAGAAAAAGAGGTAAATCTATGTCTAAAGTACAGCATCATTTTGATCATGTCGGTTCTTATTTGCGTCCAGCCAAGCTCAAAGAAGCTCGCGATCAGTTTGCCAGTGGCGAGATTTCTCGCGAGGAATTGCTTGACATCCAGGATGAATTGGTCAAAGACCTGGTTCATCACGAAGTTGATAATGGTTTGAAAGTTGTTACTGATGGTGAATTCGGTCGCTCTTGGTGGCATTTGGATTTCCTATGGGAATTAACGGGTTATGAAGCTTACTTACAGGAGGAGTCTTATAAGTTTTACGGTGCTAAGACACGGACGACAAATGTTCGTGTGATTGATAAAATTTCGGAAAATCCTAACCATCCCTTCTACCGTGATTTTGAGTATTTGAAGTCAATTACGCCAGAAGGTGTGACGCCAAAAATTACCATTCCGAGTCCATCTATGGTTTTCCGTGATGGTCGTAGCGATTTAGCCTTGGATTTTTATGACAGTCGTGAGGACTACCTAAATGACTTGGCGAAAGTTTACCATGACACTATCCAACATTTTTATGATTTGGGAGCACGTTATGTCCAGTTGGACGATACGACTTGGGCATTTTTGATTGCCAAATTAAACGAAACTAGCGGAGAAGAACTTGGTGGCTATCGTGCGCAAGCTCAAGAGATTGTGGACACGATAAACAAAGCCCTAACAGGCTTGCCAGAGGATTTGACCCTTGCAACGCATATCTGTCGAGGAAACTTCAAGTCAACCTACCTTTACGAAGGTGGCTATGATGTCGTTGCCAAGTACCTGGGACAACTTAATTATGATATTTTCTTCTTAGAATACGATGATAGCCGCTCAGGTGATTTCACACCCCTTGTGGATATCTGGAATCATCGTGACCATGTCGAACTTGTTCTAGGTGTTATTACATCAAAAGATCCTACTTTGGAAGATGTGGATAAGATTATTGCACGTCTCCAAGAAGCAGCTGTCTATGTGCCATACAAAAATCTTGGCATTTCAACCCAATGTGGTTTTGCCTCAACTGAAGAAGGCAATGTATTGACCGAAGAGGACCAGTGGCAAAAACTCAACCTTATCAAAACCATCCGTGACAAAGTATGGGAGTAAAACAGCCCAGTGGGCTGTTTTAGCCCGCGAGCCTAGAAATGAGAAGCGAGAGGTTCGGACCCCGGTGGACCGTTTTAGATTGTCAGACTAGAAATGATATGGGATTTTATGACCAGCTCTAAGGTCATTTTTAGATGTGAAGCTAGCGATGATCATCCAGAAACGCAACTTCCGTTAGGAAGTTGTTTTTGTATAATGTTCTTAGTAGCTGTTTTGTAGAAAATGTTGTCGAAAATTTGATTGAATCGTGTTAGAATAATAGAGATTAAGTCTAGAGAAAGGAGAGAGCGTCTCTATAAAAATCGCTGTTCTAAAATGAACACGAGCTAAAAACGTTGATCAAAAGATAAGCCTCCTTGAGTTTAAAGACTCGGTGTTATTTTTTCTATTGCCTCCTCGTTTTCTTAACGCTCTTTGAATCTTAATATGAAACTTCAAAAACCTAAAGGAACGCAGGATATTCTTCCTGCAGATAGCGCCAGATGGCAATACGTTGAAAATTTTGCGCGTGAGACCTTTAAAAAATACAATTACGGTGAAATTCGCACGCCAATGTTTGAACATTATGAGGTCATTTCACGCTCAGTTGGTGATACAACGGATATTGTTACTAAGGAGATGTACGATTTCCATGATAAGGGTGATCGTCACATTACCCTTCGTCCTGAAGGAACAGCTCCTGTTGTGCGTTCTTACGTAGAAAACAAGCTCTTTGCACCAGAAATTCAAAAGCCTGTCAAGATGTACTATATAGGGTCTATGTTCCGTTACGAGCGTCCACAGGCAGGTCGCCTGCGTGAATTTCACCAAATTGGTGTTGAAGCCTTTGGATCAAGCAACCCCGCGACAGATGTAGAGACCATCGCTATGGCTTACCAACTCTTTACGGAACTTGGTATCAAGGATGTGGTTCTCCACCTCAATAGCCTAGGAAACACTGCTAGCCGTCAGGCTTATCGTCAGGCTTTGATTGATTACTTGACACCTATGCGTGACAGTTTGTCTAAGGATAGCCAGCGTCGTTTGGAGGAGAATCCTCTTCGTGTCTTAGATTCTAAAGAAAAAGAAGATAAGATTGCGGTGGAAAATGCGCCGTCTATCTTGGATTTCTTGGATGAGGAGAGTCAAGCGCATTTCGATGAGGTTCGCGCTATGCTAGAAGCTCTTAACATTCCTTACGTGATTGATACCAATATGGTTCGTGGACTAGATTACTATAGCCATACCATTTTTGAATTCATCACAAGGATTGATAAGTCTGAATTGACTATTTGTGCCGGTGGTCGCTACGATGGTTTGGTTGAGTATTTCGGTGGTCCGGAGACACCTGGCTTTGGATTCGGACTTGGTTTGGAGCGCCTACTCATGATTATCGACAAGCAAGGGATTGAGCTTCCAATTTCATCAGAAATGGATCTTTACATCGCCGTTTTAGGGGCTGAAGCTAATAGCAAAGCTTTAGAGCTTGTTCAGACTGTTCGAGCACAAGGCTTTACAGCAGAACGTGATGTTTTAGGACGTAAAATCAAGGCACAATTTAAGTCAGCAGATGTCTTTAAAGCTAAAACAATCATGACTTTAGGTGGTAGCGAAGTTGAAGCTGGGCAAGTCAGCCTCAAAAATAATAGCACTCGTCAGGAAGTTACCGTTAGCTTTGAAGAGATTAGTCGTAACTTTGCGGCTGTCCTCGAACAATTACTTTAAGAACCTGTATTCACAAAAAGATGTTAAACTAAAGATATGACACGAAAAGCATATGATACTGATTTAACCGATCAAGAATGGGCTCAACTTGAACCCTATTTCTCCC
>NZ_JBLOJT010000141.1:0-3551 GCF_047785745.1 Streptococcus pluranimalium
GCGTAGCCATCGCAATGACAATGAACGTTTTTACCAACATCTCCAGTTTTACTCTTACGAAGACCTCAACAAATGAAAGCCTATCTCTACAAATCAAACAGACTACCTATGCAGACTTTAGGCTGGAAATCTCCTATCGAAATCAGAAAAATCCTATCAGGAGCTAGCTCCTGATAGGATAACAAAACATTCTTCTTAAACAACTCTTTTTGGTCTCACATCATTGACAAATGTTCAATCTGCCGACACCTATACCAAGTATCTCTTTAATATCTTCAATACTCATATTCGCTCTCGTTTCATTACCATCTAAAACAGTGGTGACAAGATTTTTCTTGCTCTCTTGCATTTCTAAAATCTTTTCTTCAATCGTTCCGCGTGTAATCAAGCGGTAAACTTCGACATTTTCTTTCTGACCAATCCTATGTGCACGACTGATTGCTTGCATCTCAACAGCAGGATTCCACCATAAATCAATCAAAACAACCGTGTCAGCACCTGTTAGATTAAGTCCTACTCCCCCAGCCTTTAAAGAAATCAAGAAAGCATCTTTGGAACCAGCGTTAAAAGCTCGTGTCATCTCTTGACGTTGATTAGCTGGAGTTGACCCTGTTATTTTATAAGTGCTCAACCCTAATGTTTCAAGTTCTTTCTCTGCAATATCAAGCATTCCTCTAAATTGTGAGAATATCAAAGCACGATGCCCATTTTCTCTAATTTGAAGTAGCAACTCACGCAAACTGTCCAACTTCCCACTATCTCCAGAATAATCCATAAAGAGGCTTGGAGTATCACAAATTTGACGCAATCTAGTAATACCAGATAAAATCTCAATTTTTTGACGATTAATTTCTGAATCACTGGAGTGACTAATACGTTCTTGCATTTGGCGTAACTGAGCAAGATATATCGCTTTTTGACTTTCTGCCAACTCATTAGGATAAGTAATTTCAATCAAATCAGGCAACTCCGGTAAGACATCTTCTTTCTTACGGCGAAGGACAAAGGGTTTGATGTAGCGAGAAACCTGGTTAGCGTCTAGTTTCAAAAAGGCTTTTTGGCTAGGCAAAAGACCAGGTAAGACAATTTGAAAAATGGACCAAATTTCTAACAGTTTATTCTCAATAGGCGTTCCTGAGAGCGCAAAAACATTCTTGACATCAAATTGTCGTAAATAATGGGCAATTTTGGTCTGGGCATTTTTCATGACCTGAGCTTCATCCAAAATGAGATAATCATAGGCAAAGGCTTGATATGCTTCAAAGTCTTGGCGAAATGAACTATAACTTGTAATAGTCACTTGATGATTTTCAGCAATAATCTGGTCACGTACTGGTTTCAAGCCATAGGAAACAGCCACATCAATCTGGGGTGCAAACTTATGGAATTCTTCTTGCCAATTGTAAATCAAGCTAGAAGGAGCCAAAACCAATACGCGCCCCTCTTTTGATAATTTACTTGTTAAAAAAGCAATGGTTTGCAATGTTTTTCCAAGACCCATATCATCTGCTAAAATACCGCCAAAGCCATAATGATCTAACATTGATAACCATTGAACGCCTCTGAGCTGATAATCACGTAACTCAGCTTGTATAGATAGCTCAGGGATATCAAATGCTTCAGGATGACGTAAATCTCTAGCTAAATCTTGAAATTCTTGAGAAAAGATGACCTGTTCTGAACTCGTAAACGTTTCTGATAAATGAAAGGCTGTGATACTATCCAACTGGACATGACCATTTTGAATAGGCTTGGCTCGAAGTTCTTCCAACGACTTACTTATCTTTTGAGTTTCTTGGTCAAAGACAACCATTTTTCCTGATTGGGCAATAAAGTAAGCTTGATTATCGAAGAGAGCTTGAAGGGCTTGGTCAACATCTTCTTCGCCTAGCTCTGTAAAATCAAAGGATACATCCAAGAGTCCGCCTTGACGCTCTACTCTAACTTTAGGACGTTCTACCACTCTCATCGTTTCCAAACGTTCCGAAAGCTTAACAGCTCCTAATTGGCGAAACTTGGGAAGACTTGTTTGAAAGAATTTAACCAAATCATCACTAGATGAGAGAACTTTCTCGCTATGTAAATCAAGACCAAATCCCTCTTTGTCAAGCAATTGAAAAAGTCTATCTTCTTTCTTGTAATGCACCGCAAAAGGTAACTCTTTCAGTTGCGCTTTACTGGTAATCTCGAGGTCATCAAACTGTAAGCTGGCTTGTAAGACAAGGCGATTCTCACTTTGTAAGTCAAAGTCAAAAAGCGGTTTAAACTCTCTTTGTTCAAATGTTTTAGGAGCAGCCACTGATCCAAGAAGCGCAAAATCCAAAAGGCTTGCTGCCAACTTATCCCGATCATCTAAATCAAAATACAAGTGCTTCGTTAAATCCTCAGCAACCGGTAGTGTTTTCAAAGCACTCACCAACTTCTGTTGTTTACGATCCAAATAATAAAAATGACCGTTCGTAAAAAGATATTGATTGTCAAAATAAGCTTGATAACTGCTTTCTCTGACCCGTAATTCAATAGCCTTCTGATGCACTTCCACTTCAAACTCAAAGAGATGGTGATCTGGTTGAAGATAAGTGACATCTATATGATGGTAGGTTTTCAAACCAACTTCCAAACTGAATGCTTCTAGCTGATTGAGTAAACTCAAACCTTCCTCAAAGAAGCCTGATGATAAGAGAAGATGGCGATGATGATTGGGATATAAAAATGCTAATTCTTGTTGAGAAGTCTCAGGTGTTATACGCCATAAAAACTCAATCAGTTGTTGACTAGCATCATCAAATTGTCCAAATGATAAGGGTTCATAATAATGCTTTCCAATTTGATAAAAGGATTCCTTTTTGACAAGATTGAGAAAACTCTTGACATCACGAATAACATAACTTCTCTGGTCAGGCAAACGACGGATACGAAGCGTCCACCAGATCTCATTCGAATACAGACTTTGCTGACCCTCAGCACTGAGGCTGAAGACATCATCGTTACTTTCATTCATTTGTAGAGTATCTAAAAATAAACTTCCAAATGACTGACGTTCTGAAACCTTTCCAATGATCTCAGCTTGTTCCTCCAGTTCTTCTGCTAATTCCTGCCCTTGAGTATCGTTTTTTAAAAAATATTCAATCGCAGCTAGATGTTCGCAGTAAGACTTTTCATGGAAAAAAGCACATTGACAAGTAACAGCTTCATCATCCAAAGAATAGTGAATGACGACCCCATCAACACTAGCTTGTAGTGCGATTTTTTCTTGAGAAATAATCGAAATCGCACCTGCTTCATAAAAAGCAATTCCTTGATTACGGATACGACCTGGAATTAATTTTGCCATAATTGTTTTACCTCTCATGCCAGATAAAGCTGATTAAAGGACTTTATTGCAATAACTTACTTAGCTAAACCTCGCATTATCTATCCCTTTATTATAACAAAAAGCCTAGTATTTCGCTTATGATAATTGGATAATAGAATGATTTGCCAGAAGAATCAAAAAACTTTACCCTATCTAATAGGTAGTCGCATAACTTCTTAGGTTACCAATTAAAAAA
>NZ_JBLOJT010000142.1:0-3525 GCF_047785745.1 Streptococcus pluranimalium
TATTAATCGTCTTTTAAGGGCTTTATAACTTTGTGAATACAGGTTCTTAAAAACAAGCAAAGACCTACTTCACCAAGTCTCTTCTTTCTTATACAAATAAGTTAAAAATAGCCATCTAAATAAATTATCCAAAACGGTTGCTAACCAGACGCCACGTAAACCTAGATTTAGACTTATAGCTAGTAGATACCCTAACCCAATGCGAATACACCACATGCCCAAACTTGTCGCATAAAAGGGGAGTTTTGCATTTCCTAAGCCTTGCCATGTTGCTGTCATGATTAAGGTTCCTGCAGTCGCTGGAACGCCAACCAAAGAATATAGAACAACTGTTTCTCCTGCTTGTAAGGCTTGTGAATTTTGCAGAAATAGACCTAGTAAGGGGACTTTTAGAAGAAAGATAATTCCTGATAAGCCATACATCATCATCGTTGATATCCAAAAGCTGTTTTTGATAGTTTCGCTGACTTGACGAGGATTTTCCTTTATATTTGAGGCAACTTGGATGATTGTAGCTACAGATATTGCCATAGCGGGTAAATAGTTAAACTGAGTCACTGTTTCTCCGACAGCATTACCTGCAATAACTTTTGAACCAAAAGTAACGATGATGGCAATAATAACAACATCTCCTGCGCGCATCATCAGACGCTCTCCTGCTGATGGAAGAACAATCTCAAGTAACTGCTTATCAACTTTCCAACGCAGTTTCTGAAATATGGCTTTGATAGGAAGCTTCTTCATCAAAATGAGTGTTCCTACCGTTCTTGATAAAACAGTTGATAGAGCAACTCCAATAATTCCCAAGTCAAAAATATAGATTGACAGGGCAGAAAAAAGGGCGTTTAGAAAGTTAGTCAGAATACTAATGCCCATGGGAAGTTTTACATAGCCTTGTACTCGGACAATAGCTCCCATACTGGTTAATAACCCTAAACTGATGATACCTCCTCCAACGATCGCTAGATAGAGCCCTCCTTCCTGGGCAACTACTGTCGAGGTTCCTAAGACTTTTAAAAGCCAAACATTTCCTACTATAGAAACTAAACCTAAAAGGAGACTGATTATACTTGTTAACCATAGAGCATCGGTCATACTCTGGTTAACTTGTTCCTCTTTTTTCGCAACTAAATAGCGTGATAATATACTAGATATACCAGCACCTAGGGCAATAAATAGTGCCTGATAAATGGCAATGATATTATTGGCAATTGAAACACCTGACACTGCAGTTAGACCGATTTGAGCTACTAAATAATTATCGACGAAGCCCATTAACATTTGTAAAAATTGCTCCGCCATAGCTGGAAGGGCAATGCGCAATAACTGTTTACTTTCTTTCATAGCTAATATTTTACCATTATTATAGAAGAAAAGACCGAGAAATCTCAGTCTTTGACTTTTATCTGATAGCTATCTGAAAGGTTATTTTGTCCCCTTAAGCTCTTGTCTGAGTACTGTTTGATGAAGGTCATACCGATTTTTTCTAATACAGCCTTGCTAGCCAGATTCTCATGATTAGTTACTGCCGTCAAATAGCTAATCCCTGGTAAATCGATAGCCAAGGCTTTCAAAGCATTAGCCGCCTCTGTCATATAACCTTGTCCTGCATAATCTTGGTGTAAGGTGTAGCCGATTTCTAGAGTATCCTCTCTATCCGTTGGCTTAAAGTTGATGTTACCAATCAAGTGATTAGACTGTTTCTCAACAATACCATACTTTCCGATTGGTTCTTTGAGGTTATAAAGAACCAAGCCTTGCCAACTATCTTCCATAGAAGTGTGAGGGTAAAATGCGTAGCGAAGATTATCATCATCCGAAGTGAAAGCATGATAGTCTTTCAAATCGTCTTTAGTCATAGGTCTTAAAATGAGACGTTCTGTTTCAAGAATGGGATGTTTAGCAAGTTCAAATAAAGCTAGCATAGTTATAATCCCAAATACGCTTCCACAGCCTCTTGCATGCCTGCTGTTGCAACAACTGTCGTATGTCTGATAGGTGCCATCTGTAAATCACGTACAGCTACTGGAATCACAACTCCCGAAAGCTGATGTAACTCGTCAACAGCTACGAAATCATCACCAGAATCTTCTCCTGTCACAGCTTTAACAGCAACCCTTGGGAACTTGTAAGGACTAGCTGTTGAGGCAATTACTGTTGGTGTGTCATCATTGCTGCGTTCACGATAAGCACGGTAAACACTGGAAGCTACTGCCGTGTGAGGGTCTTCAATATAGTTATTTTCTTGGAAAACTCTCTTGATTTCCGCTTCTGTATCAACTTCTGAGGCATAGCCCGCCTCAAAGAGATCAAGGATTGATTGGTCAACTTGATCAAGTTGATATTCCTCTTTCGAAACTAAGGCTTCCATAAGCTCTTTGGTTTTAGCAGCATCATTACCAACCAGATGGAAAATGAGACGTTCTAGGTTGGAAGATACGAGAATATCCATAGATGGGCTGCTGGTTACCTTGAAGTCTCGTTTTTTATCGTAGGTTCTTGTTTGGAAGAAATCTGTCAGAACTTTGTTTTCATTTGACGCACAAATCAACTTTGCGATTGGTACACCAATCTCACGCGCATAGTAGGCTGCCAGGATGTTCCCAAAATTCCCTGTGGGAACCGTAACGTTTATCGCTTGGCCGTTAGTGATATCACCCGTTTTGAGCAATTGAGCGTAGGCGTAGACGTAGTAAACGATCTGTGGTACCAAGCGGCCAATGTTCATTGAATTGGCTGATGAAAACTGGATTTTCTGCTCTAGAAGACGAGCACGCAAATCGGCATCATTAAACATACGCTTAACATCTGTCTGTGCATCGTCAAAGTTTCCGTCAATAGCCACAACATGCGTATTTTGACCTTTTTGAGTCGTCATTTGCAGCTCTTGAATCTTGCTGACACCATTTTTAGGATAGAAAACGATGATTTCCGTCCCTGGAACATCAGCAAAACCGGCCATAGCAGCTTTTCCAGTATCTCCTGAAGTTGCTGTTAAAATAACGATTTTATTGTCAACACCTTGTTTTTTAGCTGATGTCGTTAGAAGATACGGTAAGATAGATAAAGCCATATCTTTAAAGGCGATGGTTGATCCATGAAACAGTTCAAGATTGTAGTGCTTATTGAGCTTTACAAGGGGAGCGATATCTTCTGTGTCAAACTTAGCATCGTAGGCGTTAGCAATACAATAATCTATCTCTTCTGATGTGAAATCATCCAAGAAGGCTGATAACACTAACTTGGCTACTTCTTGGTAAGAAGCATGTGTTAAAGCTTCAAAATCCAAAGCCAATTCGGGCATGGCTAGAGGAGTAAACAAGCCACCGTCATTTGCTAATCCTTGGAGAATAGCTTGACTAGCCGTTACTTTATTGTTTTCATCACGTGTCGATTGGTATATTAGGGTCATTGTAATCCTCAGTTTGCTTTTTTCTTATTTTAACACAATTAACTGAGATTTTCAGTCTCATCTTATGTTTTGATACTATGATATTTCCAAACTTCTGGTATATTGTAAAAAAA
>NZ_JBLOJT010000143.1:0-3491 GCF_047785745.1 Streptococcus pluranimalium
CCTAAAGAAAAAGTAGTGAGGAAATCTCCGATGGGAGTTTCCCTCACTACTAATTTTAGTATGTTGATCAATTAAGCAAGATTTCATTCTCTGGAAGGACTAGCCATCAAAGCAAGCGATTAGGTGCGCCAGTGGAATTACCACCCTATACATGGTAGTTTCGCTTGCCAAATGCCTTTGGCTCTGAGAATCACTGCTTAATCCAATGCATTTGATTAATTTTCTGTAGCAAACTATTGCTATTTTTATGCCATAAAATGATGAGACATTAACTTTCGCTATCTCTTTTGCGCTTTCTAGACGTAAACAAGGCAACTAGCACCATTGCTATGCCACCATAAATGGTAGTCGATTGGTTATTTCTTTCACCCGTCTTTGGCAAATTTTCGCCACTCTTTATTTGAGATAGTGTTGACTTTTTGACTAGTTGAGGCGACAGATCTCGTCCAGAGGGTTTGCTTGCTGCCGGGAGAACTGTTTGATTTGTTTTCACTGAGCCTTCTTTCACTGAGTCGTCACGTTTTGGTTCTAATTCAGGTTTTTCGATTTCTTGATTATCTGCTTTACCATTACTGTTTGCATCGTTAACAATGACGTTTGAGATTGTTACTTTAGCAAGACGAGCTTCAAGGGTTGCCTTTGCTCTGCCTTCTGACAATTTGTCAACTAATGCTGTCGCTGCAGCTTTTTTATCGATTGTTGCCTTGTTTAAGCCATCAATGTCATCTTTTTCAGCTGGATTAATAAGCCCATCTTTCTCAAAGGCGACTTTCTTGTCTTTACCAGCTTTAGCAGCAGTCTCAGCGTCTGTTACAGTAGCTTCAGCACTAGCGAGGACTTTAGCTTCGTCAGCTTCTTTTGTCGCTTGGTTTGGTTTGCGTTACTGTTTGAACATCAAAGTTTTTTTTGTTGAAGTCAATGGTTAGATGACGTCCTGAAGCAGCATCATAAATGCTAGCAGCATGGCTATCATTTTGAAGTAGTTTGACATCAAGTTTCGCTAACAATACTTCAAAGGCGTATCGATTAATATTTGGAACAATCATATAAGCGTAGCTATCGCCATTTTCTTTATGCGCTTGAGAGATAGTGACAAAGGTATTGTTAACAACCTTATTAGCAGTGACAGATTTATCATTACCATTAATATCGGACCACTTACCAGATTGTAGTACCTTCATCAGTGATAATGCTGTCGGCTTAAAGAAGACATAGCCGATATTACGTTTGACTTCATCAGTTTCAAGAAAAACACTTTTTGTTGAAGCATAGTCATGAGCTTTATCTGTCAGACTGATTTCTTTTCCATTGAGATAAATCTTATAAGGATGTTTCTGATCTTCTTTACGCTGCTCAATAGTTGTTGCAGCCTCATCATTGGAGGTGTTTTGGATATTATTTCCAACAAAAATAATTCTACCATCTAGTACAAACCAACCTTTATTGAGAGTTAGGGTTTTATTGAAGTTTGTAAAGGTCATGGCAGCCATAGCAGTTGTATTATCAACCTTATGACTTCTGACAAATGCACCATCAGGAAGGGTTCCCATCCCTACCATTTTTGCCTGTTCTTTGATATTCTTAGCTGTTCCATCAGGTCGTTTAGCGTTTGTTTCTGTAGTGCCAGGTAGCTTATAAGGATTAACAGTAGCCCAATAGTGATTGCTATAATGTCCTAAATCAGCATTGTAGAGATAAAACATCCCATCACTAGTATGCCAGCCACGCAAGTTTTCATTGTTCATAGCTTCAAAATTTTGTGTCTTATCTGAGAACATGGATAAGCCAATCCCATAATCCTTTTGGGCATTGTAAGCTGCTAATTTATCCATACTGTTGTAGGATTTGACATAACTGTGCGTTTTTGAAATAGGGATGCTAGGGTCTTCTAGAAGCTCCTTCATTAACTGAATATCACGGTAGGTTTTTAAGTTTTTGAAGGTGTCATAAAAGCTGTTCCCCTCAGATACGATTGTTTTGACTCTAGATTTAATAGCTGTTTTCTGAGGTTCATTTAACATGTCGGCAATCCGTAAAATAGCGCGAAGGACTTCGACAGCTGCGACGTGGCTTTCAGCATTAGAACGACTGACTGAGCGTCCACGTGTCATATCCATCAGTTCACCGTGCGCCATGAGTGGTAAGAAGGCTTCATTGATCCAATGATAGATGACGTTCATTTTATCATTGGACATGGGGGAACCCGTTTTTTGGATAATTGGGATTAGTTGTGATAATCCATCGATGAGAACATTGCCATAGGAACCGTTGTAGGCAAGCCCTTTATTATAAAGAGGGTTCTTTGGGTTAGTGACAGCATGATCAATTAGTGAGCCATCTTGATAAAACCCGTTGCCTTCAGTGACAAAAGTAAAGGCGGTTTCAATGGCTTTGATAGTGTCAGCGATTGTCTTGTCATCGTGACGAAGCAATCCAGCAATCAACTTGACACGCCCCATATCCGTCATGTTAGCAACGGCAGCTTTAAAGGTTGGAAAATCTGGATTAGTGCTAGTCGTACGAAATGATGTTGGGTCGGGCACGAAATGTTCAATAGGCTGTGTGTATTTAGTGATCTCATTTTGTGTAAAGTGCGACTTTAATAAGGAGAGAGTATTATTGATGGCACGCGGTACACCAATTTCGTAATCCCACCAGTTAACACTGGCATTGCCTTTTTCCTGACGATAATAAGTCTTTTCATTATAGGCATTTTGATATAAAAACTCTAAACTGTTTTTGACAAGCGCGATGGCAGCAGTATCATTATAGTATTTTGAACTGGGGTTAGTGACCTGTTTGGCAATATCTTCAAGTTTACGATAGCTAGCAGTTAGATTGGCTGAAATCTTATAATCACTTTTGTCTTTCCAAAGATAGGTTCTATCTGGAGCGCTATTGTAATCAGCAATATGTTTATCAACGGTCTCCTCTAACTTTTTATGATAGGCTGCCATGTAGGGATTCTTATCATCATAGACATCATTACCTGCAATGATACTATTCCAGTCCTTTAGTAATTGATCGTAATTAGTGCGCTGTTTATTAGCAGCGCTTGGAAGGTCTGATACCTCGTTTACAATTGGACTGTCGCTAGTTTCAGACGTTTGCGTGAGATTGCTAGGAACAGCTTCAGTTTCGGTATCAGGACTTGTTGCTGGGTTAGCTTGGACATCAGTAGGAGCTTCAGGACTACTATCAGCTTGATGAAGGCTGTCCTGAGCTGGCGTTACTATTTGCATGTTTTCAACAGTAGTAGAAGGGATGTTGGAGAGGTCATTAGCTTGAACCTTTTCGTTGAGTGAGATGAGAAAAAGTCCTAGAACAACTGTGGAATAAAGCATGATTTTCTTGTGTTGGTGATGGTGTTGTGACATAAAAATCCTCCTGATAGATTTTATTAAACCGGTTTACAAATATCAGTATACATCTTTTGTAAGCGTTTGTAAATATGTTTTAAACTCGTGGTGCTAGTTGATTTTCAACAACAC
>NZ_JBLOJT010000144.1:0-3378 GCF_047785745.1 Streptococcus pluranimalium
ACACTAAACCAAAGTGAATATTTGTTAATGATGTGAGGCCAGAAAGAGTTGTTTACGAAGAATGGTTTGTTATCCTATCAGGAGCTAGCTCCTGATAGGATTTTTCTGATTTCGATAGGAGATTTCCAACCTAAAGTCTGCATAGGTAGTCTGTTTGATTTGTAGAGATAGGTTTTCATTTGTTTGATGAGGTCTTCGTAAGAGTAAAACTGGAGATATTGGTAGAAACGTTCATTGTCATTGCGATGGCTGCGCTCCACCTTTCCATTATGGCGAGGCGTTCTAGGACGAATACACTTGTGCTCAATTCCTAGTTTCTGACAAAGGCTATCAAGCGGGGGTATCTGCTTTGTTTCCCTGAAATGAGTGAACTCAAAGCCATTATCGGTTTGAAGGATTTGAGCCTGGTAAGCATCATAAATCCCAGCAAGGATGAGACAGAGAGCTATTAGACCTAAGCTGATTATTTTTGTAAGCAGTTGTTTAGTCATAGGCATTTTCATTTAGGATTCCTTTATCTATGTTCTAAGATTGATGATTGGTATGGTTTTCTTTGGCAAATTCATAGCGAGCAAGCGCTGTTTTGCGACGTTCGGCATGGTCTACAATCGGCTTTGGATAATCTTTCCCTAATGTAAACGATAAGTCCTGCGCTAAGGATTCTGGTAACAGTTCAGGTTGGAATCGGTATTTCAAGGGGAGATGAGCTAACTCTGGCACAAAACAACTGATAAATTTTCCTTCTGGATCATAGGTTTTGCCTTGGGTTGTTGGGTTGAAAATTCTAAAATACGGTGCAGCATCTGTCCCTGTTGATGCTGCCCATTGCCAGCCACCGATATTGCTAGCGGGATCATAATCAATCAAGGCCTCTTGAAAATAACGCTCTCCCCATCGCCAGTCAATCAACAAATCCTTGGTCAAGAAGGAGGCGACAATCATTCGCAGTCTGTTATGCATCCAACCTGTTTGAGCTAGCTGTCGCATCGCTGCATCAACGATTGGAAACCCTGTCTGACCGGACTTCCAACACTCGAAATGTGCCTTGTTATTATCCCACTCAATGTTGGTAAAAACCGATTGAATTGCTGTGTTTTTTTGATTGGGATGATTGACAGCAATCATGTGGTAAAAATCACGCCAAGCGAGTTCTTTGATAAAAGTGGCTTTGCCAGTGCTATCTGGTGCCTTTGAAACAGCATGATAAACTTGTCTAATGCTAATGTTACCATGTCGTAAATAAGGAGATAGTTTACTAGTTGCCTCTAAAGCTGGGTAATCTCGCTGATCTTTGTAAGCAGACAAACCTTCATCCACAAAGCGTTTCAAGAGGTCTAGAGCCTTCTGACTGCCTGGTTGATAATCTGGTAGGGGGGCTATCCTTGTTTGGCAAAACGCTTCTAGGTCAATAGCCATGTCCAAACACAACCAGTCCACAGTATGCGTTGAGGTTGGTACTGGAGTAGGCTTGGGTAACCCCTTCCAATTGTTGTAATAAGGTGTAAACACTTTATAGGAGTCTCCTGATTGAGTGAGGACTTCTGATGCTCCATGCAGATAATGATCCTGTGACGTGTGCATGATAATCTGATGTTTCCTAAAAAATGCTGCGGCCTTTTGATCCCTCAGTCTACCAAAAAGAGCATCATCGTAGTTAAAATAAACCTGATCCCATTCTGGCAAGGCCTGCCTTAGCTCTTCAAAGGCTAGTTCCCAATCTCCGTAGATGACTTGCAAAGGAATATCATAGGCAGACAACTCCTTTTTAAAATAACGTAAACTCTCCAAAAAGGCTGACTGATTGGGTGTCTTTTGCTCTGACAGTTGCTCAGGATTGAGGTGAAAAAGAGCCACCAGTTGATTGCTATTAGCCATAGCCTTAGCCAAAGCAATATTATCACTAAGTCTTAAATCACGCCTGAACCACATCACTGAAATCATTCTAATCTCCTCTTAAGCACTGATAATACTAGTTTACCATAAATCATAGCCGTCAAAAATCAAAAAGCTACTGCACTGAATGGTTTTGATGAGAAAGTGGACAAAAAACCAGCAAGTCAAAAAGAGCTGCATGGAGTCTTTGGCTGATGACACAAAAGAGTGAGTGGAGCAAACTAAAAAGTTGATGGATCATACGGTGACTTCTCTCAAAACTCAATGAGGAAAAAAGCACCTCTGTTCTAGCTCTAATAAGTAACGCTTTCGGTCAACTCATCCACCATAACCACCTAAATCACCTGTTGACGAAATCACACGATGGCACGGTATTAAAATAGCTATTTGATTGGCACCATTCGCATTTCCAACAGCCCTTACTTTATTGACATCTCCTAAGGCCATTGCTAAATCCTTATATGTTTGAGTTTCACCGATTGGTATTTTTTGTAACAATGCCCACACATCTTTTTGAAAAGGTGTCCCCATTAAGCAAAGTGGTATTGTAAATGTCGCGGATTTTCCTGAAAAATAAAGGGCTAACTCATTGGTTAATTGTGTTAAAATAGCATTATTTCCTGCTATTATTCTAGCCTGTCGCTTAATTCTCAAGCGCTCAATTTCTTTTTCAAGACCGCGTCTATTATCAAATTCTAAAAGGTAAAGACCATTATCATCTGCTATCGCAAACAGACGCCCTATCGGAGTTGGAATAAATGTAGCCACTAATAAATGAATCTCGGTTTGCTTTGTTGGATTTCCCATAATTCGGCTAAAAGCATCATTAAAACCACTGGCAGATTGATAGCCCATAGCCAGTTGCTGATCAATTTTTTTAGAACCTTTTTGAATGGCTTCAAAAGCAATCCCCATACGACGTGAGCGTGCATATTGAACAAAAGTCATATGATAATATTTTTTAAACTGCCGTCTAGCTGTTGCTGAATGAATACCTAGCTCTTTAAAATCAGAGTCCCTCCAGTGTTTTTCAGGATTTGCTTCAACCAGATCAACTAATTGTTTGACTTCTTCTGGCAAGTCATTGGGATAAGAAAGTGGTCGGCAAATTTTGCAAGGACGATAACCTGCTAGAAGGGCTGCTTCAGCTGTTTTGTAAAACTCACAATTGTCAAATTTAGGCTTCCTAGCACGACAGTCGCATGGCAAAAAACACCAGTTGTTTTAATGGCTGCAAAGAAAACCCCATCAAAGTTAGCATCACACTCTCGTAATGCTTTATAGTAACGTTCTTTTAACTGTGCATCAATAATCATTATAATCTCATTCTTTGAATCGGTTACACTAAACTAGACAGAATCTATAAAGTGTTCTACACTAAAGAAAATAGGAGAAAAGCTATGTCTAGACAAATTCGCCGTCACTTCACAGATGGGTTTAAACAACAAATCGTTGACCTGCATAATGCAGGAAGAAAACGCAGTG
>NZ_JBLOJT010000145.1:0-3365 GCF_047785745.1 Streptococcus pluranimalium
TGAGATATAGCGGAAAAATTATTCACCACCAAGGTAGTATTCAGCAGTAACGTTTAATTTTTCGTCAAATTCAAATACAAGTGGTGGGAAGTTAGGGATTTCAACATCCATGATTTCATCATCGTTCAATTGTTTGATGTGTTTGACAAGGGCACGAATTGAGTTACCGTGTGCACCTACAAAGACGTTTTTACCTTCTTTAAGAGCTGGCGCAATTTTATCTTCCCAATATGGAAGCGCACGCTCAAGAGTTACTTTCAAGTTTTCAGCATCTGGAATAACAGCATCATCAAGCAAAGCGTAACGACGGTCAGTGTGTGCTGAGTGCTCGTCATCTTTAGCCATTTCTGGAGGCAACACATCGTATGAACGACGCCAGATGTGAACTTGCTCATCACCAAATTGTTCTGCTGCTTCTGCTTTGTTTTTACCAGTCAATCCACCGTAATGACGTTCATTCAAGCGCCATGATTTTTCAGTTGGTACCCAAAGTTGATCAGCTGCTTCAAGGGCCAAGTTAGTTGTTTTGATAGCACGCTTCAATACTGATGTGAAAGCAAGATCAAATTCAATACCAGCTTCTTTGATCAATTTACCAGCGTCAATCGCTTGTTGTGTCCCTTTTTCTGAAAGATCTACGTCAGCCCAACCTGTGAAAAGGTTAGCTTTGTTCCATTCTGACTCACCGTGGCGAGCGAAAACTAATTTTACCATTAGAGTAACTCCTTTAGATTTTACGGACTAAGGTCATCCTTAATCACCTATTCTTGGCTAATGCCAATTACTCCTATATTTTACCCAAAAATGCACTAAAAATCTAGTAAAATCACAACTTTCTCTATGATAGCGTTTCCTTTGTTTTAAATCTCCTCTTCCATTATTTTTTTAAAACACGAACCTTTTATTTTTTTCTCCAATAAAGGCTTGCCCATCTTATATCTCGATGATAGAATAGAAAAAATTTGTCCAAAACACTGTACATCTCTGTGTCAAATGAGGAGGAAATTATGGTTTCAACGTCAACACAAATTGGGAATTTTTACTTTGATAATTGCTTAATGAATGCAGCAGGAGTTCGCTGTATGACTATCGAGGATTTAGAAGCTATTCGTCATTCTAAAGCAGGTGCTTTTGTCACAAAAACTGCCACTTTAGAAGAACGTGCTGGTAACCCATCACCACGTATGGCAAGTACACCTCTTGGAACAATTAACTCTATGGGACTTCCTAACCAAGGTTTCCATTATTATTTAGATTATCTTCTATCTCTTCAAAAAAACGATCCTAACCACTCTAACATCTTATCTGTTGTTGGTATGTCTCAAATGGAAACACATGTTATTCTACAAACCATTCAAAATAGTGACTATCAGGGGCTTGTTGAACTCAATCTCTCTTGTCCAAACGTTCCTGGTAAGCCACAGATAGCTTATGATTTTGACACTACCGAAAGTCTGCTAAAAGAAATCTTTACGTACTATAAGAAACCGCTAGGTGTCAAACTGCCTCCTTATTTTGACATCGCCCACTTTGACCAGATGGCTACTATTTTAAACAAATTCCCACTTACCTTCATCAACAGTGTTAACTCTATCGGAAACGGTCTAGTCATCAAGGATGAGACTGTTGTCATCAAACCTAAAAATGGTTTTGGTGGTATTGGCGGTGATTACATTAAACCAACCGCTTTAGCTAATGTCCACGCCTTCTACCAACGCTTAAAACCGTCCATTCAAATCATTGGTACTGGTGGTGTAAAATCTGGACGCGATGCCTTTGAACATATTCTCTGCGGTGCTAGCATGGTACAAATCGGTTCTGCTTTCGGCTACGAAGATGTTGCTATTTTCAAACACATTCAAGAAGAACTACAAGCCATCATGAAAGACAAAGGGTATGAAAGTCTGAATGATTTCCGCGGTAAATTACATTATCTTGATTAATAACGTGATAGATCCGCTAACTAAAAAACGAACGCCACATAAGCGTTCGTTTTTTGAATGTCTGTGTCTTTTTAATACTAATTCGATTTCAAAATATGAAATTCGTTTCATTTCTCTAGTAAGTAACCATTTAGCTCATTAAATCTGAACATAATACTACATCTAATAAATTAAGAGGCTTCGATTTTAATTTTGATGCAGTATCAACGCTCCTACAAACATCTTGTACAAAGAAATCTTGTAGTGTCTAATCGATTTCTTAAAGTTTGGCTCTGATAACACCTCAGCTGATAAGATTAGCTAACATGTTCGTGTCTTTTAACCATTTACTTATTTAAAAGATCATAAAAAATAATTCCTTAAAACAAGGAATCATCTTCTGCTTCGTCCTCTTCTTGACGTAATTCCTCTTCTGTTTTTGAGGATGTCTCTTTTGCTTCAGCGTTTGGATCCGGCTTAAATATATTAAATACCTTAATCAAAGCAATAGCTTTAAGAATCGAAAAAACAAGTAGAATAAGGGCAATTATTTGAATAGATGACACGTTCTTATAACCTTTCCTCATGTTTTTTTTGACAATGATGACAAATACCGTAAATCATAAATTGACTTTTAGTAATCTGATAACCTGTTTGAGAAGCCGCTTCATGGGCAATATCTGGCAATTCAACTTCTAAATCGCTAATTTTTCCACAGATTTCACAAATAACATTAATATGATCGTGTCCCTTATAATCAAAATAGGTTGTTTTATCATTGGTCACTTTAATTTCCGAGACAAATCCTTCATCAACTAAAACTCGGAGATTATTATAGACCGTAGCTAAACTGAGACTGGGATACTCAGAACAAAGGTCTTCATAAATTTGTTCAGCACTAGGATGATGATTAGCAGCAATCATATAAGCTAGAATCGCTTTTCTAGATTCTGTAATTCGACTATGTTTCTTGCGAAAATGAGTTAAAACAGCTTGATATTCTGCTTCTAATTCTTCTGTTAGCTCAATCACTACAATCCCCCCTGTTATCTTATTGTTCTATTATACGTCATTGATTTTTAAAAAGAAACCCCAACCCTCATTTGTTATGTCATAGATATCAAAAATTAGCTTTAAGAGATAAGGATTTCTGCATATCAATGTCCTGTTTCTTATTTAGAGTAAAACTTTTATACCCGTTGTGCTAGTTAATTTTTGCCAAAATAAAAAACTTTGCATATCATAAACTCAAAACAACCACGAAATGAGTGAATGACATGCAAAGCCAACAACATTATCTCGCAAATCCCAATCAAACACAAGTTATTTTTTCAAAAATTTTACTAAAAATATCTACTCTTTAATGAGCGTTTTGTACCATAGTTGGTTAGAAATCGTCGTAATGTACACTTACAAAAGCAACCCGATGTCGTTATTATAGCC
>NZ_JBLOJT010000146.1:0-3126 GCF_047785745.1 Streptococcus pluranimalium
CGCTAAGCAACTACCATATCTAACAGGGGGCAACCCCCAACTACTTCAGGCGTTCTAGGGCTTAACTACTGTGTTCGGCATGGGTACAGGTGTATCTCCTAGGCTATCGTCACTTAACTTCTGATTGATAATCCAATCAAAATTGAATACCTATATTCTATCAAGAAACCGACTCGCTGTCAATATTGACTCTTAATTACTTCGTTTTGGATAAGTCCTCGAGCGATTAGTATTAGTCCGCTTAATGTGTCACCACACGTACACTTCTAACCTATCTACCTGATCTTCTTTCAGGGCTCTTACTAACATAACGTTATGGGAAATCTCATCTTGAGGTGGGCTTCGCACTTAGATGCTTTCAGCGCTTATCCCTTCCCTACATAGCTACCCAGCGATGCCTCTGGCGAGACAACTGGTACACCAGCGGTAAGTCCACTCTGGTCCTCTCGTACTAGGAGCAGATCCTCTCAAATTTCCTACGCCCGCGACGGATAGGGACCGAACTGTCTCACGACGTTCTGAACCCAGCTCGCGTGCCGCTTTAATGGGCGAACAGCCCAACCCTTGGGACCGACTACAGCCCCAGGATGCGACGAGCCGACATCGAGGTGCCAAACCTCCCCGTCGATGTGAACTCTTGGGGGAGATAAGCCTGTTATCCCCAGGGTAGCTTTTATCCGTTGAGCGATGGCCCTTCCATACGGAACCACCGGATCACTAAGCCCGACTTTCGTCCCTGCTCGAGTTGTAGCTCTCGCAGTCAAGCTCCCTTATACCTTTACACTCTGCGACTGATTTCCAACCAGTCTGAGGGAACCTTTGGGCGCCTCCGTTACCTTTTAGGAGGCGACCGCCCCAGTCAAACTGCCCGTCAGACACTGTCTCCGATAGGGATTACCTATCTGGGTTAGAGTAGCCATAACACAAGGGTAGTATCCCAACAACGCCTCCATTGAAACTGGCGTTCCAACTTCTTAGGCTCCTACCTATCCTGTACATGTGGTACAGATACTCAATATCAAACTGCAGTAAAGCTCCATGGGGTCTTTCCGTCCTGTCGCGGGTAACCTGCATCTTCACAGGTACTAAAATTTCACCGAGTCTCTCGTTGAGACAGTGCCCAAATCATTACGCCTTTCGTGCGGGTCGGAACTTACCCGACAAGGAATTTCGCTACCTTAGGACCGTTATAGTTACGGCCGCCGTTTACTGGGGCTTCAATTCATACCTTCGAGTAAAACTCTAAGCACTCCTCTTAACCTTCCAGCACCGGGCAGGCGTCACCCCCTATACATCATCTTACGATTTAGCAGAGAGCTGTGTTTTTGATAAACAGTTGCTTGGGCCTATTCACTGCGGCTGTCTTAAGACAGCACCCCTTCTCCCGAAGTTACGGGGTCATTTTGCCGAGTTCCTTAACGAGAGTTCTCTCGATCACCTGAGGCTACTCGCCTCGACTACCTGTGTCGGTTTGCGGTACGGGTAGAGTATAGTTAACGCTAGAAGCTTTTCTTGGCAGTGTGACATCACTCACTTCACTACTAAACTTCGCTCCCCATCACAGCTCAACGTTACAGGTATAAGCATTTGACTCATACCACGCCTCACTGCTTAGCCCAGCTCTTCCAGTCGCTGGGTTGAGTTAGCCTACTGCGTCCCTCCATCACTATATACTCTAGTACAGGAATATCAACCTGTTGGCCATCGGATACACCGTTCGGTCTCTCCTTAGGTCCCGACTAACCCAGGGCGGACGAGCCTTCCCCTGGAAACCTTAGTCTTACGGTGGACAGGATTCTCACCTGTCTTGCGCTACTCATACCGGCATTCTCACTTCTATGCGTTCCAGCACTCCTCACGGTACACCTTCTTCACACATAGAACGCTCTCCTACCATGACCTAAAAGGTCATCCACAGCTTCGGTAATATGTTTTAGCCCCGGTACATTTTCGGCGCAGGGTCACTCGACTAGTGAGCTATTACGCACTCTTTGAATGAATAGCTGCTTCTAAGCTAACATCCTAGTTGTCTGTGCAACCCCACATCCTTTTCCACTTAACATATATTTGGGGACCTTAGCTGGTGGTCTGGGCTGTTTCCCTTTCGACTACGGATCTTAGCACTCGCAGTCTGACTGCCGATTATATCTCATTGGCATTCGGAGTTTATCTGAGATTGGTAATCCGGGATGGACCCCTCACCCAAACAGTGCTCTACCTCCAAGAGACTTAACATCGACGCTAGCCCTAAAGCTATTTCGGAGAGAACCAGCTATCTCCAAGTTCGTTTGGAATTTCTCCGCTACCCACAAGTCATCCAAGCACTTTTCAACGTGCCCTGGTTCGGTCCTCCAGTGAGTTTTACCTCACCTTCAACCTGCTCATGGGTAGGTCACATGGTTTCGGGTCTACACCATGATACTATCTCGCCCTATTAAGACTCGGTTTCCCTACGGCTCCGTCTCTTCAACTTAACCTCGCATCATAGCGTAACTCGCCGGTTCATTCTACAAAAGGCACGCTCTCACCCATTAACGGGCTCGAACTTGTTGTAGGCACACGGTTTCAGGTTCTATTTCACTCCCCTCCCGGGGTGCTTTTCACCTTTCCCTCACGGTACTGGTTCACTATCGGTCACTAGAGAGTATTTAGGGTTGGGAGATGGTCCTCCCAGATTCCGACGAGATTTCGCGTGTCTCGCCGTACTCAGGATACTGCTAGGGCTAAACAAACATTTTAAATACGAGGCTGTTACTCTCTCTGGCTGACCTTCCCAGGTCATTCTTCTATGTCGTCTAGTCCCACGTCGCAGTCCTACAACCCCGAGGAGTAAACTCCTCGGTTTGCCCTCCTGCCGTTTCGCTCGCCGCTACTAAGGCAATCGCATTTGCTTTCTCTTCCTGCAGCTACTTAGATGTTTCAGTTCACTGCGTCTTCCTTCAGCTAGTCTTAACAACTAGTGATGACAGGCATTACCTGCCGGGTTCCCCCATTCGGACATCTCTGGATCAGCGCTTACTTACAGCTCCCCAAAGCATTTCGTCGTTAGTCACGTCCTTCGTCGGCTTCTAGTGCCAAGGCATCCACCGTGCGCCCTTATTAACTTAACCTTATTTTTGATCTTTC
>NZ_JBLOJT010000147.1:0-3068 GCF_047785745.1 Streptococcus pluranimalium
TTTAAATCGATAAAAAAGTTTGTACTCGTCTCCTTTGTTAGTTTTTTGTTTAGTCACTTTAAAGCATAACAAAATTTTCAGACGAAAACAAGCTTTTTTTTTGCTCTAAAACCCACTCCCCTCAAGGGTTTAGGGGGGTCAAAGTGGGTACAAATTGCATGAGAGTTAATTCTAAAAGTATCAAGATAAGAAGAAACTTCAAAAATTTCTTCGAAATTTTCTCGCTTCTGCTTCGCAAACCATCCAAAAACGCCTAAGGCGTTTTTCGCTGTCTAAAAGACATGGTCAGAAGAAAACACCCCTGCCGACCTTTGCCACCTAAGGTGGCTGGTCTGGGGTGCTCTTCTTCCCTGTCTTGGCAAAGGATTTTTGATTTTATCTTTAGTTGCTGTTATACTAGAATTGCTTAAAGGTTGAGGAACCTTAACACATAATAAAACACCCTTGGCTGCAACCTTGGGTGTTTTTTTCGTATCTTGATCAAGGATACTCAGGCTATTTTTTTAATTTGTAGCTTTGTTCTTGTTGCTTTCTGATTAGCCAGTCAGATAGAACATTAGATAGCACATTTACTATTAACGGCAAAAGAACAAGGGTGAGGAATCCATACCACATAATAACACTCACCTCCTAACTAAGTTCACTAGTGGTAAGCTTGCGACAAAATCTATTATAACATCACTTCGACAACTTTTTTGAAACAATAGACAAAAGTACCTCTAACCCCTTACTCTTTATTCCAATTTCCTTTTGACAGCAAGTAACCAGGGGCTGTTTTTTCCAAATTTGGGCAAGGTAAATCTTAGCTATTTCCTCCTTGCCAAATTCCTAGGATAAAGCGCCCCTGCTTGCTCTCAAAAGTTTTCTCGGCATAAACAACTTCACCCAACTTTAAATCACCCCTATAGCCTTTATTTTGCGTTTTAAGGCATTTTAAAGTTATCTACATACAAAATACTATTAAAAAATAAAAAGCCCCTTTAAGGAGCTCTTTTAGTTTTTCAATAATCAATGTGATAATGACAAACTAAGTAAAAAAAGAACAACTGAATATATCAAAAAAGTACTATTTTCCTTAGTTATATAAAAAGAATAAAACAAACTACCCATTAAATATGTAACAATACCCAATATAGAAAACCTAAAATTAAATACATTTATTATCTGACATAAATATCCTAAAATAATGTACAAAAATAATGAACAAAAAACAATTTTTATGTTAAATTGTAAATCTTTCATAAAATCCTCTTATGGTACATACACATTATAAGATAATGAGTAACCTCTGATTTGAGAACCTATAGGAACAGTCCTAATTCCATTTTCAACAGCCCATTTAACAGCAGCTGCTGCAGATGCTGTTATTAAAGTAGCAGCACCAGCTCCCCAAGGGCCCGCCGCTGCTAACTGTTTAGTATACCAACCAACATAACCACCAGCAAAAGCTGCTGCAGCCCAACCATTCATTGCTCTAACTTTCGGACCAAGATGAACATACACCCCTACAAATCCTCTATAATGTATTGTAGATACTCCTGGTTCAGAAAGACTTAATAAATCTAATGCTTGAGTTTCTGTTATATTTAAATCATTCATCAATTGTTCTTTAGTTGCATTTAAAACTACATTTCTATTTTCATCAAATTCAAAATATTTTTGTAATTTCAAACCAGCTTTTGTAATCTCTTCATCATAAGAATATTTACCATTTTCAGTAATGGCATTCATTTCTTCATCAGAAAAATTCAAATCATCTTCAATAACATTTTCTTTCAAGGCACTAGATCCATACTCCTCTGCTAAAACATTATATGCAGGAATAAAATTGCTACTAATACTTAAAAATAAAGCAAACATTGCTAAATGTTTAAAAACTTTTTTCATGATTACCTCCTTATTCAAGCAAACAAACATAAAAATAATTTCAATATTGTATCTACTTTTGGATAATATAATTTCCGTTTTTTTCCTTTCTAATCCAAGAACACATTTTCAATATATCACTTCTACTACAAAATACAAGTCTATTTTTACCACATTATTTTTGATATAATAAAAGAGTTAGAACAAAAAACTCTAGCTCATGTTATAAAATAATTTTGTTTAGTCGCATTCCATATAGCGACTATTTTTGTGCCTTCAGAAAGCTCATTTTTATCACTGGTATGAATCAAATCACCATTCTCTATATCATCAAGTTCCAACTGTTTTTTGATAACCTTGAATAGCCCACCAAATCCCAATTGACGTTTACGATAAAGTCCATGATATAAATCATCAACCACTTGTTTATCGGTCACGTCTAAATTCATTGGTTTAACAGGGTATTTAGCCGTCTCAACAATGGCTTTTTCAATGCCTTGGTAAGACTGTTTTACCACTCTGATATCGACAATAGGATAATAGTCCACCTTGAGAGACTTCGACCACATTTCACCCCACTCTTTTTGAGAAATATAATCATTTTTCCCTTGAAAATAACTAGGTCTAATCATCATTAGCACATGAATATGGGGATGATAAGTCTTCTCTTTCTCATTATGCGTCACCTCAACCGAACGCAAATAGCCTAGTAAATTCTTCTTCACCTTTGCTCGTCTAAATAGACGATCAAAAGATTGTGTTAAAGATGTTAAGGTTTTATTTAAATCATCTCCACTCACATTACGAACTGTCAACGTTAAAAACAAAAATCGTGCTTTAGGTTCTTGCTTAATTGCCTCATCGACAATCCTAGAGGTCTGATAGGAATATTTCATTGACCGTCGCCAATTACACATCGGACATAACTTATTCTTACAAAAATAAGCTTGATAGAGCTTTAAAGAACCATCTTCCTGCTGAATAAATTTTAAAACTTCACCACATGATAACAAACGTTCAACCAAACTTTGTCGATAGCCCAACTCTTTAAAAATATCAGCCAGTTTTAAACTCATGATTTTTCGACCTCGCCAATTACGGTCTTTACCTTTGGCATTCGTATCAACCAATATGGTTGGATTTGATAAACTTTGGTCTTGATTGATAGGTTTTGTCATGCTATAATTTAAGTACAAAAATGA
>NZ_JBLOJT010000148.1:0-3038 GCF_047785745.1 Streptococcus pluranimalium
CAAAGTAACCACATGTTAAAAAAAACATGTGGTTTTATCTTTTCTAGATGGCCATCTTATGGTATAATTAAATAGTAAGAAAATTAAAATAGAAAGAAGGCGTATATGGAGAAGAATTACCAAAAAAAGTTAGACGATATTATTCAAAGCTATGAGGTAGATGTTGAGAACGGCTTGACCAAGGCTCAGGTCAGACAACAGAGTGACCAGTATGGCGAGAATATCTTAGAGGAAAACGATAGCAAGTCTCCATTTGAGATATTGCTAGAAAATCTCAATAATATTATTGTTTACTTATTAGGCTTTGCCATGCTTCTTTCCTTTATGATGGGTGAATGGATAGAAGGAATTGCGGTTTTCCTAGCCTTGCTGATTTCGATATTAACAGGCTTTTTTGTAGAGTTAAAGGCGCAAAAATCAGTGGATGCCCTGCAAAAGATGGTTACTACGCATGTTACCGTCTTACGTGAGGGTGTGGAAAGCGATATTGAATCTTCTGAGTTGGTCCCAGGAGATGTGATGATTCTCCATACAGGTGATGCCATCGCTGCTGATGGTCGGCTGATTAAAGCCAATAATTTAGCTGTTATTGAGTCAGCCTTAACAGGTGAATCTGAGGCAGTTGATAAAGATGCTGCAGCTATTTTTGACGAAGAAGTACCAGTAGGTGATCGTCTCAACATGGTCTTTTCAGGAACCTCAGTCACCAGAGGACAAGGACTAGCTCTTGTGACCGGTACAGGGATGGATACAGAGGTTGGTAAAATCTCAGATATGATGTCAGGGAATCAGGACAGCAAGACACCACTGGATAAAGAAATTTCTAAGTTGGGGAAATCTCTGATTTTACTAGCTATTGTAGCGGCTGTTCTAGTAGTTGTTATCGGCTTGATTAATGGTCAAGCATTAACTGATATATTGCATATTGCTATTATACTCGCGGTCGCAGCTATTCCAGAAGCCATGCCAGCGGTGCAAACGATTACCCTCTCAAATGGCATGAAAACCATGGCTACTCATCAAGCTTTAGTCAAGACCCTATCAGCAGTGGAGACTCTAGGATCAACTTCGGTCATTGCTAGTGATAAAACTGGTACCCTTACAGAAAATCAGATGATGGTAGAGGTTATTATTACCAAAACTGGCGACGATTACAAGGTCTCAGGTTCAGGCTATGTACCAGAAGGAGAGATAAGCAAGGGTAATCAAACTTATGATATTGATATAGATGAAACGTTTATAACATCCTTTGATAGTAGGGAAGTTTCTGAAGATAATCATTTACAAGCTATCCTTCTCAATGCTTTTTTATCCAGTAATGCTCGTTTAGAAGCATCTGATGAGGATGAGGGAGAATATAGCATAAAAGGTGATCCAACTGATGGTGCGTTAAAAGTCCTCGGCTATAAGGGGAAACTGACTCCAGAAAAGCTTAGTCAGTATGGCTTTGAAAAAGTTAATGAAATCCCTTTTGATTCTGAAAATAAATACATGGCAGTTTGTTATCAATGGCCAGACAAGCGAATACAATTTATCTTAAAAGGTGCACCAGATGTTCTGTTGTCACTCGTAAAAGTTGATGAAGACACTCATACTTTTTGGCAGGATAATATTGAAGAAATAGCTGAAAAGGGCATGCGTTCTTTGGCTTTGGCTAGTACTTTTGTCTCAGAAGAAGATCGTTCCTCAATTGAGAAAAATATGCCAGACTGGCTAGCTAATCATCGTCAAGAGCTAGAAATCGAAAGCTTATTTGGGATTGTAGATCCACCTCGAAAGGATGTCGCAAAATCAATCCAACAAACGCAGGAAGCTGGCATAAGCATTAAGATGATTACAGGAGATCATCCAAAGACAGCTTCGATGATTGCTAAAGACATCGGGATTCGTCATTGGGAAAATACCATGACTGGTGCAGAGATTGATCAAGAACATGACCAAGCTGGTTTTATTGAACGTGTCCATGATACGGCAGTATTTGCTAGGGTTTCACCAGAAAATAAATTACAATTAGTGGAAGCTTTGCAAGCACATGGTGAGATTGTTGCTATGACAGGGGATGGTGTTAATGATGCCCCAGCCTTGAATGGCTCTAATATTGGTGTCGCTATGGGAATTCGTGGTACCGAAGTAGCCAAGGAAGCTTCTGATATGATCTTAACAGATGATCGTTTCTCAACTATCGTGGAGGCTGTTAGAGAAGGAAGGATTATTTTTGAAAATATCAAAAAATACGTTTCTTTCCTATTTGCTTGTAATATGGTCGAAATAAGTGCCATTTTATTTACGATTATTTTCTTATTGCCGATGCCAATTCAGCCCTTGCATATTTTATGGTTAAACTTACTCATTGATGTAGGACCTGCTATCGCTTTGGCTTATGAAACAGCAGAAGAAGATGTGATGCAAAGACCGCCTAGGGATGCTAAAAGTGGTCTAGTTAATGTTAAGTTTTTATCAACAATTATTTGTAGTGGTATCACTATTGGTATCGCTGCATTTGGACTCTTTTACTATTTCCATATCATGTTAGGTGAAACCTTAGCTTATGCTCAAACGGCGACATTTACGTTCATGACCATAGCTCAATTAGCTCATATCTTTAATGTAAGGTGTCAGAAAGGTTTTGGATTAGATCGTTCATTATTCAAAAATAAGTTACTAATATTAGCTTTATGTTTCAGTCTTATCATGCAAGCTATGGCGATTTATCTACCTTTCTTCAATGATATTTTAGGAACAAGAGCCTTAAGAACAGATACATTACTTATCCTTTTGTTGGCTAGCCTTGTTATAACAGCTTTGGTTTATCTTATTACTAAAGTTATTCGTAAAACAGCTGCTTAGAAAACGATAGTTTTTGAATAAATTTCGATACTCTTTACTTTTTGATTTCTAGGCTAAGACCTCAAAACCCCATCATGAGGCTTTGGGGTATCAACATGTTGCATGTTATGGGCTTTTCTGAAAGCTAATTCATTGATTATAAAAACACTGGTTCTGTACTGACCCCAAAAAGTTGGACAACTCATTATTGC
>NZ_JBLOJT010000149.1:0-2991 GCF_047785745.1 Streptococcus pluranimalium
ACAACGATGTGGCGCTTCCTCCCTTTGACTTTCTTACCGCCATCAATCCCACGTTCCTCTACAACATCTGTTGTTTTCACGCTTTGAGAATCAATGATAGCATAAGTTGGAGAGGCTGCTCTACCAGCTTTCAGTTGCTTTTTTTAACCAGTTCTGTCAAAATGGTGTCCCACAAGCCGCTCTCCTTGGCACAACGAAAGAAACTCCAGACAGTTGGGTAAGGAGGGAAATCATGAGGGAGCATGCGCCATTGGCAGCCTGTTTTAGTGATATACAAGGTGGCGTTCACGAGTTCTCGTTTAGACTATTTATAGGTGCGATGTTTGGAGAAATAGGGTTCAAGTTGAGCCCATTCTTGATCGGTTAAATCAGTATCATATGCTTTTCGTGTCATATCTTTAGTTTAACATCTTTTTGTGAATACAGGTTCTAAACTTTCGGTTAGGGGGGCCATCCGCTTGTTTAAGAGTTAATTCACCTGGATCATCAGTCGATAATATATTTGGTATTACTTTTCTACTTGACAGATATCAATTATATATTATATACTATAAGTGGTTATAACAAGTTGAAATAGAAAGATGCCTAAAAACCTATGTCAAATAAAAAACCTCTTTATCTAAAAATGGTGGATACCTTAGAGTTGACGATTCGTGATTCAATGGTTGCACATGAACGTTTACCCTCTGAAAGGGAATTGAGTGAGGATTTTGGTGTCAGTCGTATAACGGTTAGGCAAGCCCTAAAAGAACTAGAAGCTAGAGGCTTGATTTATAAGCTTCAAGGTAAAGGAACGTTTGTGTCAAGTATTGAACAAGTGAAAACGGATCTTGCTTCAACCTATAGTTTTACTGAGCAGATGAAGAAATTAGGTAAAACACCAAAGACACGGATTCTTTCTTTTGAAAAAGTCACTGTTACACCTTACTTAGCTTCTTATTTGAATATGGAAGTAGGAAGTGATGTATTTGAGTTAGAACGCTTACGTCTAGCTGATGGTTTTCCAATGATGTTTGAAAGAACTTATATCCCAGTTTTACCTTTTGAGAATTTGGAAAAAG
Source organism: Streptococcus pluranimalium (assembly GCF_047785745.1). GTDB lineage: Bacteria > Bacillota > Bacilli > Lactobacillales > Streptococcaceae > Streptococcus > Streptococcus pluranimalium_B. The sequence goes on from NZ_JBLOJT010000149.1 coordinate 1,062, forward strand.
ATTTACTTGCAAAGAAACCATTATATGATATCTTCACCCAAGATTTTGAACAAAAAATTCGTATTGCGGAAGAAGAGTTTGCAGCAAGTATTGCATTAGATTATGAGGCTAATTTTTTAAATATTAAAAAAGGCTCTGCTGTTTTACATGTGACACGGCACACTTATAATGACAAAAATGTATTAATCGAATTTACGTTTAGTATTGCCCGTGCAGACCAATTTCGTTATCGCATTACACATTACCCATCTTAAACGATGATGTACTAGTAACTTTACTATAGGAGGAGGTTGTATATGTTTCAATTATCAACTGAAGAACTTACCAAGCTTGGTGCAGAAATTACAACACGTGAAATCAAGCAACAGCCAAAACTTTGGCTAGAGGCTTTGTCAACTTATCAATCACAGAAAGATAAGATTGATTGTTTTCTTGCTGATATCATAGCCTCGGCTAATGGTAAATCTGTAAAAGTAATTTTTACAGGTGCAGGTACTTCTGAATATGTAGGCAATAGCATTGCAAGTTATTTACAAACAAATAGTGATAGGGAACATTTCTTATTTTCGAGTGTTGCAACTACTGATATTGTAGCTGCGCCGCATTATTATTTTTATCCGGAAGATACGGTCTTGTTGGTTTCATTTGCAAGAAGTGGTAATAGTCCTGAAAGTTTGGCTGCGGTTGAGTTGGCGAATCAATTGATTGATAATATCTACCACCTAACCATTACTTGTGCGCCAGAAGGAGAATTAGCCAAAGCTGCTCATTCTCAGGATAATAATTTCTTATTATTGCAACCACAAGAATCGAATGATGCTGGTTTTGCTATGACAGGAAGCTTCTCATGCATGATGCTTTCAGCCTTATTAGTATTTGATAGAAGTATTGATGAGAATCAGAAAAAAAACTATGTTGATACAGCGGCATCTCTAGCCGAGAGTGTTATCAATCGTGAACAAGTGTTACAAGAATTGGTTGATTTAGACTTTGAGCGCCTTGTTTATATTGGGTCAGGAAGTTTATCAGGTTTGACTAGAGAGGCTCAATTAAAAATTTTAGAATTAACTGCAGGTAAAATTGTAACCGTTTTCGACTCATCGATGGGATTCAGACACGGGCCCAAATCCTTTGTAAATGATAAGACGATTGTGGTTGGTTTCGTTAATAACCATACTTATGTACGCCAGTATGATTTAGATATTTTGGAAGAAGTAGAAGCGGATAAAATTGCCGTCAAAACCTTGGCTTTAGCTCAAGATGGTGCTACAGCTTTTTCTGGACAAACATTTGGCTTTGCTTCTGATGTATTGTTACCGGATGCCTATTTAGCTTTGCCGTATATTTTTGTGGCTCAAACGATTGCTTTATTATCCTCAATTAAAGTAAATAACCTTCCGGATACGCCGTCTGCAAGTGGAACAGTTAACCGTGTTGTTAAAGGTGTAACTATTCATGACTATAAAGCTTAGGAGACATTATGCTAATATTAACCGAAAACAAACGTCGCTACATGACACAATTAAGCCAAAATGGTGTGATTTCAGCCCTAGCCTTTGACCAACGCGGGGCGCTCAAACGCATGATGGCACAACATCAAGACACAGAACCAACGATTGCTCAAATCGAAGAGCTCAAATGCTTAGTTTCAGAGGAGCTGACACCATATGCGTCATCTATTCTTCTTGATCCTGAATATGGTCTTTCAGCGACTAAGGTTCGTCATGAAGACGCAGGCTTGTTGCTAGCCTATGAAAAAACAGGTTATGATGCCACTACAACTAGTCGCTTGCCAGACTGTCTTGATGTTTGGTCAGCTAAGCGTATCAAAGAAGCAGGGGCAGATGCGGTGAAATTCTTGCTTTATTATGATGTCGATGGCGATGAAGCTGTCAATGACCAAAAGCAAGCTTACATTGAGCGTATTGGT
>NZ_JBLOJT010000015.1:0-27344 GCF_047785745.1 Streptococcus pluranimalium
CCCATTAGTGAAAAGAAACTGCCAAATCTCGCAACCGGTCTGGGCTAAAATCACTCAGCTTCTAACCGAATCCTTAAGCAATGCCGCTATCGCTAGGCAATGTCATGTCTCGGTAGCGACTGTTCAAAGACAACTGGAAAATTTCCAAATCAAAGAAACTTTCGATAAGCTACCTGCCGTTCTGTCTTGGGATGAATTTTCGAGAAACAAAGGACAATTAGCCTTTATTGCTCAGGACTTTTAGACCAGACAAATCGTCACTGTCCTTGAAGACAATAAACAAACCACGATTAAGAACTTCTTCTACAAATTTCCAAGAAAAGTTCGTGAGACGGTTGAAGTTGTCACTGTGGACATGTCTGGTAGCTATATTCCCATCATCAAAACCTTCGCTATCTTGTTTTTAGGCTCAGGCTGAAAGAGTCCACTGGACTATTTCACTCCCAAACGCTCGTATTGTCCTTGATCGCTTCCACATCATCCAACACCTAAGCAGGGCTATGATGGCTACGAGAATTGCCATCATGAAGAGCTTTGAAACGCAATCACTTCCTTACCGAGCGATGAAGAATCACTGGCGAATCTTACAAAAAGATAGTCGCAAACTATCTCCGGAGACGTTCTATTCAAGGACCTTTAGACAAACCTTAACCCCTCGGGAAGTCGTTCAGAAAACCTTACCTTTCTCTGAGGAACTGCGCTATTATTATGACCTATATCAACTATTACTGTTTCATTTTCAAGAGAAACAAGCTAGCCACTTTTTTGACTTGATCGAGGAGCATCTGGAGACTGTGAATAAAGAGTTTCGAACGGTCTTCAAAACTTTTTTAAGATACAAGGACTATATCATCAATGCCTTAGAACTTCCTTATTCGAATGCTAAGTTAGAAGCAACCAACAAACTCATCAAAGATATCAAACGCCAAGCTTTTGGCTTTAAGAAATTCAAGAACTTTAAAACCAAAATACTCATCGCTTTGAATACTAAAAGGGTCAGGGGAGTGACCCTTTTAGGTTGTCTCTCGAAAACCGGAAAGAGACAAATAGAGAGAACCGGAACGATTCTCTCTAGATGTTAATTATAAGTCACCCACTACAGTTGACGAAGAGCCTTTTTAACAATCATTCATCATTTTGTTTGGCTTTTCTTTCACGCTCTAATCGCAATTTGCGATTGGGATTTAACTGATTGAACAGTTCTTCTAGCTTGGCAGCATTCCAAACATCGGCTGCCGAAACAAAATTACCATCTTTATCTTTAAAAGATATAGGTTTATCTCCCATAACAACCTCCTGCTTTATTGATTTTCAATCGAATAGTAATAACTATCAAAAGTGCTTGCATTGCAAGTATAGGCACCTGGAACCATTTTACAAAATGTCATACCAACTTTTTTCATAACTTTACCTGAGTCAGGATTTTCCTTAGCATGATAAGCTACGATACAGTTAACCTGAACATCCTCAAACAAAAAGCGAATGATTTCTTTCAGTGCTTCTGTCATTAAACTTTGATACCACCATTTTTTTCCTATCTCATAGGTAATTTCAAGTTCTGCATTTTCCTCGCTAAGCTCTATGACAAAGATACGACCAATGGGTTGAGAGGTTGATTGTAAAACAATTGCCCAATTATAACGATTAGCTTGATCATTTAAGGACAGCCACCAATCCGTGAATAAACCATTTTTTTTCTACAAGATCAGCAACACAAGACATTTCATCATAACTTGTCCACTTCCAAACATCAAGCTCAAACCAACAGCTGTCAAATATGGGCTCAGCATCTTCTAACTGAAATTTCCTTAAAATCAGTCGGTCTATTTCGAGTTGCACTGTTCCTTTGTGATTCATACATTAAAACTCCAACTAATTTTGAAAGACATCATTAAATCACTTCGCTAGCCATTTCTAAACTCATGACATAGAACACAAAGGAGAAAGAGCTAATCTTACTGTTTTCGTAGTTATAGGCAAATGAATTAACTTTCAGACAAGGAACTGAGACATAGACAGTACTGGAGTACGGCAAGTTAAAGGTGACAATGTATCAAAGTTAATTCAAAAGACTATAGTAAGATTGATAGGTAGTTCATCATAGTATCTACAGCAGTTCTTCAGTTACCTCTATGACTAGAAGAGCTTCCAACACTAATCAAGTTGAACACGGTCTACCTTCTAGGAAAAAGATCGATTTTCCTAGAAGCTATGCTTCTTAGTCAAAACTCCTATTTTGCTATGGGCCTTTGTATCCTAATCGACAAATTCAAACTCAAAGTTGCCAATACGGACAATGTCACCATCTTTAGCACCACGTTGACGAAGGGCATCGTCGACACCCATACCACGCAATTGACGGGCAAATTTCATGAGAGATTCATCTCGTTCAAGATTGGTCATGACAAAGAGTTTTTCAAGTTTCTCACCAGAAAGAACCCATGTAGCATCATCATCACGTGAAATGTCAAATGGGCGCTCATCTGGATTGAAGCCGTAGTAAACCTCATCATCCTGCATATCTGATTCATCATAAAGCAAGAATTCATCTGTATTATCCAAGAGTTCAGACGTTGCTTCAAGAAGATTTTCTAAGCCCTGGTGGGCAATACTTGAAATTGGAAAAATCATTGGCAATTCGTCAAATTCATCGTAGTCTCTTGCCAATTGCTCCTTGAATATTTTCAAATTTTCCTCTGATTCAGGCATATCCATTTTATTAGCCACAATAATCTGCGGGCGTTCCATCAAACGAAGGTTATAAGACTCCAGCTCGTTATTGATTGTCTTGTAGTCTTCAAAAGGATCGCGACCTTCGCTAGCAGACATGTCGATAACATGGAGAATAACACGAGTACGCTCGATGTGACGCAAGAATTGTGTTCCTAAACCAACACCTTGATGAGCTCCCTCAATCAATCCTGGGAGGTCAGCCATGACAAAACTTTCACCAGATTTGGTGCGCACCATACCAATATTAGGCACAATAGTTGTAAAGTGATAAGCACCAATCTTAGGTTTAGCTGCTGAAACAACACTTAACAGCGTTGATTTCCCAACTGATGGGAATCCAACCAAACCGACATCTGCTAAAATTTTCAATTCAAGTTCAAGTTGACGTTCTTCACCAGGTTCACCATTTTCAGCAATTTCTGGTGCAGGATTTCTTGGTGTCGCAAAGCGGATATTACCACGACCACCTCGACCGCCTCGGGCAACGACGAAGTCCTGACCATTTTCAATCAAGTCCGTGAGCACTTTTCCAGTTTCTGCATCACGAACTGTTGTCCCTTGAGGAACCTTGACATAAAGGTCTTGTGCACCTTTGCCGTGCATCCCTTTAGTCATTCCTTTTTCACCATCTTTAGCCTTGAACTTACGGTTGTAACGAAAATCCATCAAGGTACGAAGTCCTTCATCTACCACAAAAATAACGTTACCACCACGGCCGCCATCACCACCCCATGGACCACCGTCTGGGACATATTTTTCACGACGGAAGGCAACCATACCATCTCCGCCACGACCAGCCTTAACCGAAATCTTGGCTGTATCTAGAAACATACTCATATTTTCCTCTTTTCTTAGCAGAAAAAAACGCTTTACAGCGTTTTTCTACCAGCCTAATGAACCTAGTGCCGATACAACAAGACCAGCAACAGTTATGATAACCATCAAAAAGACGACTACAATTGTTAATTTTTGAAATGCTGTTTTTTTACGTGGACCATTATCACCAAATGCCAAAAGATATACCTCTTTTTCTGAATTTATCTCTTAAAATAATACCATGAATTAAGTCATATATCAACTAATACCAGTCAAGTTCTACATGAGTAAAATTGTCGAAAAATTGTGATTTTAAAGCGTTTTTATGGTAAAATAGAACCATTATGTGAAAAGGAGATCGTTATGGTTTTACCAAATTTTCAAGCTCATTTAGCTAAGTACGCTGAATTATTGATTGCTAAAGGTGTGAATGTCCAAAAAGGACATACTCTCGTTATTTCTATAGGTGTTGACCAGGTTGATTTTGCTCGTTTATTAACCAAATTTGCCTACCAATATGGGGCTGCTGAGGTTGTTGTTGATTATATCGATGATCAGATCACAAGAGATCGCTTCCTGCACGCTGATGAAGAGCGTGTAACAAGTGTTGCTGACTATGTTGTTGCAAAATCAGATTATTTCTTAGAGAAAAAAGCTAGCCGACTAGTCATCCGCTCGTCTGATCCAAATGTTTTCTCCGTTGTTGATCAAGAGCGCTTGTCTAAGGCTACTCAAGCTCAAGCTATTGCTCTTGCCGCACAACGTGAAGCAACACAATCTAATAAAGTCAGCTGGAACCTAGCCGCTGCTTCAGGTAAAGAATGGGCTGCCCTTGTCTTTCCTGACTTAGCTACTGAAGAAGAACAAGTCGATGCCCTTTGGGACACTATCTTCAAACTAAACCGCGTTTACGAAGAAGACCCTATCAAAGCATGGGATGAGCACCAAGCAAACTTGGTTGCTAAAGCTGATATCTTGAACAAATATCAATTTGATGCTCTCCACTATACTGCACCAGGAACTGATTTGACACTCGGCATGCCTAAAAATCACCTATGGGAAGCTGCTGGTAGTATCAATGCTCAAGGTGAAGAGTTCATTGCAAACATGCCTACTGAAGAGGTCTTCACAGCCCCTGATTACCGTCGTGCTGATGGTTATGTCTCTTCTACTAAGCCATTGAGCTACGCTGGTGTTATCATCGAAGACATGACATTTACGTTTGAAAATGGCCGAATCGTTGATGTGATTGCTAAAAAAGGCGAGGATACCATCAAACGTTTGGTCGAAGAAAGTGACGGTGCACGTTCTCTTGGTGAGGTAGCTCTTGTCCCTCATAAGACACCAATTTCATTGTCAGGGTTAACTTTCTTTAATACTCTTTTTGATGAAAATGCCTCAAACCACCTAGCTATCGGTCAAGCTTACGCCTTTAGTATTGAAGGTGGTACAGAAATGTCCAATGAAGAATTAGAAGCTGCTGGGCTCAATCGTTCAACGGCACACGTTGACTTTATGATTGGTTCTGATCAAATGGATATTGACGGTATCACTGCTGACGGTGAGGTGGTCCCAATCTTCCGTGGTGGAGAATGGGCTATCTAAGCATTGTCTTATTGAATATAAAAACATCTCGTTTTAGCGTAAACGAGATGTTTTTGTCTATAATGGTACACCAAACACTTCCAAAGCAGCTAATTCTTCTTCAGTCAAACGGCGCCAGTCGCCTTTTTCTAGACTATTATCAAGGAATAAGGGACCCATAGAAAGACGTTTGAGGTAAGTAACTTCTTTACCGCAGGCTTTTACCATCCGTTTGACTTGGTGAAATTTTCCCTCTTGAATGGTGATATTAACCAGGCTAGTCTGTCTTTCTTCATTCACAGAAATAATGTCGAGCTGAGCTGGTAAACTATCATGATCGCTTAATGTGATACCACTCTGAAAAGATAATTGATCTTGCTTAGTCATTATACCAGCTACTTCTGCTTGATAAAGCTTATCAACGTGCTTCTTAGGTGATAGCATTGCATGAGCCAACTGACCATTGTTAGTTAATAAAAGCAGTCCTTCGGTATCAATATCCAATCGCCCAACTGGAAAGACAGCTTTTTGTTTTGCTAGATCATCCAAACAATCCAGAACGGTTTTATGGTGAGCATCCTCAGTTGCTGAAATGACCCCTGAAGGTTTATGCAGCATATAGTAAAGAAATTGCTCATAGATTAAAGGTGCTCCATCGTAACACACTTGATCCGTTTCAGGAGTTATATGCACCTTAGGAGATGATTCTATCTTTCCATTTACCGTAATCTGTTTCTTTTTAAGAATGGCTTTTACTTGTGTGCGAGAGCCTATTCCGCTGTCGACTAAAAATTTATCAAGCCTCATCATTATCTCCGTACTTTTGTAATTGCCATTGACATACAGCTCTTAGGGGGTTAGTAGGAATTTCTTGATCATAGCGCAACTGAAACCCTCGCTTAGTAAAGGATAATTCAGGGTAGTTCTCTTGGAGATAAGCTACCGCTTCAGGACCAACATAAACATTGACATGATGTTTAAAAGATTGAAAATGAATCAGATAAGTATTTTGCCAATAGGAAGGGATTGACCAAGCTATGCCTTCACAACTATTGGGCAGATGGGCTTTAATCATACTCCGTAACCTTAATAGGAAATCACGGTGAGCTACATGATGCATATCAATATAGTTCTTTACAGCTTGACTATCTTCTTTCATAATCTTATCCTGTCTTTTGTCATTGCTTTCTACTAACTCTTTTATTTATCACGAACCATTAAACGTCTGAAACGATTTTAAATATCAATTTCCCTAAACACAGTGATTATATCAAAGAATTTTTTAAATTTAAAGAGAAATATTTTCACCAACAAACATAATGGACTGGACTGATCAACTTGAATAAAAATTAAATAAATCATCTGTATATCAGAAAGAGAACCTAGTCGATCCTCTCACGATTTATTTTGAGATATAACAAAATAGCCTAGACATATAGCCTACGCTAAAAACAACACAGCTCTAAAACAAATGGCGACATTATCCGTGATGAGACTGTGTTTTGGAACCATTCGAAACAACACAGCAAGTTAAAATAAGGCTAGTCCGTACACAACTTGAAAAAGTGAGCACCGATTCGGTGCTATTTTTTTTGAAATGATTTAAAAAACGTGTCTCTTAGGACACGTTTTACTTTTTCATATCGACTATCTCAATCACCTGATATAAATCTGGTTTATTGATTTGATAGGTTGCTTCTTCTCTAACGATTGGTTTGGCGCAGAAGGCGATGCCAATACCAGCTTTCTTGATCATGGGGAGGTCATTGGCGCCATCTCCCATTGCTATGGTTTGAGAAAGGTTAAGGTTATTGGCTTTTGCCCATTCTTTTAATTTTGTCACCTTAGTTTCTTTGGTCACAATATCACCGTAAATTTTTCCTGTCAGATAGCCATCAACGACTTCCAGATGATTCGCCTTGACATAGTCAATCCCCAACTCATTAGCTAGGCGATCTACCGTTTCATGAAAACCACCTGACACCAAGCCAACCTTGTAGCCACGCGCATGCAGTTCATCGACTAGTGCTTTAGCACCTTTATTAAAGTGGATCTTGTCATAAACCCTATTAAAAATGGATTCTGGTAATCCCTTTAGCAAAGCAACTCGCTCCGCTAAGGCTTCCTCAAAGTCTAATTCTCCTCGCATAGCTCGTTCAGTAATGTCAGCAACCAAATCTCCGACACCTGCCTCCTCACCCAGCAAGTCAATCACTTCCTCTTTGACCAAAGTCGAATCAACATCCATGACTAAAAGTCCCTTAACTTCTTTCATGATATACCTCCACTTGTTTCACTTATTGTATCGAAAGCCTCATACAATAGCAAGACTCATTTCACCATAATTATGCTATAATATTTTTTTACTTGTAAAGGAGTTATATTTTGGGAAAAATTCGTCAACCATTAGCCGATAAAATATTGGAGAATTCCGTTTCAAAGCATTTACCGACAGCTATCAAGGAATGGCAAAGCATCGCTAAAATCCACAATGAAATTGATAGTTCCATACGTTGTCTATGTGGTACCAAAGGGATAAAGGATTGGTACGAACTAGTCAACGCTAAAAATGGCAAACGATTGATTCACATTGGTGCTAACTGTATTGAGTATTTTACAGCTGCAACTGACTATTTACCGGCTAAAGAAATCAAGAAACTAGGCAATCTAAAACGTCTTGCCAGTCAGAATCAAGTTCCAGAATTCACTAAAACTAATTTCTCGAGACCTCTACTCACTTATCTTTTAGAAAATGATGTCTTCCGAGAGCGACCGGCTAATAACTTTCATGCCTTTAATGATTACAAACTTTTAAAGGATTTGATTTATAAAGGCGGAAGTAATAATGCCTACAGTTCTGAAGAATTTGCCAAATTAACGCAACTTTGGACTGCTTATATCAAACCTTTTTTACTTGAGGATGATCGCCCTGAATTCTTTATTGAAAGTATGTCACCATCTTCCCGCGAGGACTACTACCGGCAACAACTCCAGATACTGCAAGCTGAAAATGAACAGTTACGTCAAGCTCTGAACTTACAAACTCAGAAGGATTTCCCCAAAACTAAAACGGATAAGGAATCACTTTTACCTGAAGGGTATAATGCTTTACAAACCTTATGCCGTCGGCGAAAACATCGGCGAAATCTGCGTCTTGATGATTTATCGCTGGACATACTGAACTACTGGCACTCTATTGATATCTTGTCTTCTGAGGATAAGAGGATTTTAACTACTGCCATGCAGACACATGGGCCTTCGCTACCTTATCCATTACATCAAAAATCCCAAGAACTACTTGAAAGGTTGACAATTTTTATGAGAAAACGATGATTTTTCTAAAATGACCTTGAAAAATGATCTAAAAATGAGTAGACTAGTTCTTAATATAGAAAGGATTATCATGTCAAAAACTCTTATCTATCGCTTATGCCTCGGTATTCTTGGGCTAATCGGCGTATCAATGCAAATTTATCAAGATGGGTGGGGAATGTTACTCTATTATACCGTTCTTTCCAATATCATTGTTTTCTCATTTCTTTTTTATCTGGTAGCTAGAGAAACTAAGTTAGGCAAGATATCTGATACTAAAACATTGCGAATCAAAGCTGCTATCACAATGAGTATCACAATCACTTTTTTAGTTTACCATATCATGCTTGCTCCTTTAGCAGAGCCTGATGAATTTTGGAATATTAGAAACATGATTGTTCACTACCTGGTCCCTATCGGCTTTATTGCAGATACCCTTTTCATTGATCGTCAAAAAATTTATCATTGGTATGATCCCTTTTGGTGGACTGGTGCACCATTAGCTTATTTTATCTTTGCCCTTTTTAACGGGACAGTCCTTAAATGGCGGATTCCTGGTGCTGAAGATAGTCCCTTTGCTTATTTTTTTATCAATGTTAACAAATATGGCTGGGCTCAAGTTGGTAAAAATACCATTTTTATCCTGTTGGCTTACATTATAGTTGGCTTTGTCCTCCTTACCTTGAAAAAAGGGCTCGGTAAAAAGCAATAATCAATATGACTAAAAACGATCTTGGTATCGTTTTTTTTATTTTAAAATATGTCATATATAGTTGACATTACTTCATTCAGTGATATAATAAACATGTAATATATATGTGACACAAAAACCTAATTTCTTATTTTTTTAACTTAAGGTGTCTTATATAAAAGACATTTCACTTAGCATAGAAAGGATTTTCATGAATCGTGTCAAAGAGTTTCGGATCAAACAGGGCATTTCGCAACTCGCTCTTGCTAAATCGATTGGCGTAGCTAGGCAAACTATTAACCTGATTGAAAATGATAAATATAACCCCTCACTCGATCTTTGCATCAAACTCGCTGAAACGCTACACAGTGACCTCAATACTCTGTTTTGGGAACCAAGGAAAGGCAGGCTCAAATGAATCAAAATGATACCCTTTATAAAAAATGGATTCGCTTAAATTACCATATTTTGGGAACTTTGGATGAATATTATATAGCAAAAATAAATGCTTTTGGAAATGCCTGCTTTATGCTTCTAAACTCTAGCATTGTGATAAGCATGATTTTGACGGCCATAACGGGGCAAACTGAATGGCAACTCTTACCTGTTCTAGCTTTCTTTGGTATTCAGATGTCAAAATATCAGTTCATCAAAAAATTGGGCACTAAGCATTTAGAAGTTAGTCCTGAAGACTTCAAACAAGCACGTCTCTATCTCACTAAAAGAGCAGCCTTGCTTGCAATCATACAATTCATTGTTTTATTTTCTTTAGGGATTTATCTCTTAGGACTTGAGGCTAAAAGCATTCACTATCCTGATCGTTCCTTTTATCAAATGGTAGCTGGTATTGGAGCCATCAGCTTGATAGTGACAATTCTATTATTTATAGCTAATCGTCAAAAATATCTTTCACATATCGTCATTATCGAAGAAACGAAATAATACTTAGAAAGGATTCGCACTATGCCCACAGTTTGGCTTACTCTCATTAAATGGTTCTATGGGCTTGATCAACTAGATGAATACCGCCTTCAAGAAGTCAATCAACTTGGTAATAAACTTTTTATTTCCTATGTCGTCACAAGTCAGGTAATTTTCTGGGTAGCGCTCATTATTTATCTGCCTAGTCAGCAATTTGATAAATTCTCTTTTATTCTTGCCGTCAGTTACTTTTTACTGCTGTTTATCCACCTTACAAAGATCAGTCACTTTTTAAATGAAAAAGATTTGCTTACTATTGAACTAGAGGAAATGACTTTTTCCGACTATCGACAAAAACTTAGAAAACGAACATTAAGAAGTTGTTTATATTTGGCTATGTTTTATTATCTGGCACCTACTCTGTTTGATTTCTTCGATAGTGGACGAGTTGATTTCTACAAATTGGTAACCATAAACGAGATTGCACGAGCTGTCATCACCTTCAGTCTCTTTTATATCTTGATGTATTGGTCACAATTAAGAAAAGCCAAAGGAAAACATAGAAAAGGATAGTTTCTATGTTTAAAAATGAAAAAACTAACTTTATGTTCTTAGTAGCATGGATAGTGCTAACGATTATCCTTTATTTATCACAAATCATTGATCATGTAAAGGTAGCTAACGCCACTTGGATTTTCTGGTGGATAATCACCCTCAATTTTCCTCTCAAAAACCAGAACAGTAAGCGACTTTTCCTCAGTCAACTTGCTTTTGATCTTTGCTTTATTGTCTTTGCTAGCACCGAAATCAGTAGAGGTTTTACGAGTCCTTTTCTACTCTTTATGGGAATCATCATGATTGGCCATCTGCTTTCCCTAATCTTCTGGAGGAGGAAACAAACTAATGACTAGAAAGAGCAATCACTTTATTTTTTCGATACTTTTGCTTTCTATAATCGGGCTTAGCTGCTATTGTCTTATGAAAAACAATCCTATTCCACCCATCTTATATCAAATCATTCTCTTCGCAAACTTATCAACTCTATCAAAAAACTATCAAAGACACCCGCATAATTCGACTTGGTACCTCATTATTGATGTTGCTTCAATACTCCTTCTCACTATTGAATGGATACGTGGCTACCTTAATCCTCTCTTAGTTTTTTACTTTTGTTGCATAAGCGCTCACCTCATCTATTTACGCTATTTTAAAGGAAAATATCATGGCAAAGAAATCTAACCGATTTGAAAAACAATTCGCACGCTTTTTTGGAATCAGTGGTGTCTTTGATGAATATGTTAAACACGTTGCTTATCAACTCGCAGGGCATGCCTACCTGATCCTAACTTACTACATCATGTTCTCGTCACTTATTTTCCTGCTGACTTATGATTTTCTTCCTAAATATGCAGGAATGATTTATGTTGGTCTAAATATCTTAGTAACTATTTTTATCATCCCCCTAATCCTTAAAATGAAAATGGATAAGGCTGATATTGATACCAGTGGTTTTATTGAAGTTCCAGAGACAGACCTTAAAAGTGAACGGCAAAAAGCTCTTAAACGAGGAATTCTGTCTGGCATCGTCTTTACAGGTTTCATGTTCGTTCAAAATAGCCTCACTGCTTTGAAAAATGGTAAAAGCTTATTGGATCTATTGACAAATCCTTGGTTAATCGGAGGAGTTCTTATCGGCGGTAGTGTTTTCGGTGGCTTTATGACCGTTCTAGCCTATTTCAGTATTGATAAAGAAAAAAAATTAAAAGGTTATGGAAAATAGTTTCCATAACCTTTTAGTCCGATTTCATTTTTTGCCATTTTATTAAAATGCTTGATAAGCTAGTCTTTCGAGAGTTTAGCGCATTGCTTCGGTAAGCTTGGATAAATAAGTGGACAGCCTTCGTAAAAGTTTGTTTTTGTTGGGGTGATAAAGCCTTGTAAACATCAATATATTTAGTCATTTCTAAAGGATTTTTTACAGAAAAATCATCAAGGCTAGTAAGACCATGGTCAATCAGTTGATCAAATAGTAAGTCAAATAAATTTTTTAGCTCATAGTGAGACAAACTCTCATTCCAAGTCGCAAATGTTTTTTCCAAATTTTGGCTCATCGAAGATAATTGCGTGATACATTCAAACTGAGCTTTACCTGTATTAACAGCCCAATTCATCATGAGATGTTGTGCCATGCCTTTATCTTTTGAAGCTACAATTTGTTCCTTACAATCAGATTCAAGCATAACACCAACGACTGACTCAAATGGCTTTATAGAGATAATTTTCTCTCTGATTGCTAGATACTCTTGTGTTTGCAAAAAATTCTGACGAAAGCCAGGAGCGTCAAACATATAGAGCAGATCTATCTTTTCTCTCAGCGACTTAGGTAAATGAGCTGCTGCATAAATAGCCAAATTACCTCCCTTAGAATGTCCCGAAACAATTACTCTACCACTCAAATCCGGCAGAACGTTTTTTAAATAAAGTATCGCAGCACGATGAGCGGGAATTTCCCGCATGTAGGTTAATTTAAAATCTTCCTTCCAACCAATTAAACTATCGTCTGTTCCTCGAAAAACGACTTGATGGCAATTTTCTTCAGGAATCGAAAAAACCATCGCTGCAAATTGACGTTCAAACTCAGTATCAATATCATTGACATAAGAGCTAATAGTCACTTGTTGGTATCTCTTACTATTGAGCACAGCTTCAAAAAGCTCAATACGCTCTTTAGTATTTAGAAAAGTAAAATGAAGATTTGGCTTAGTGCGCTGAAAAATGGGTAGCCAATCACTGATGGTGACGGATACTTCTTGCTTCATATCCTTTTGGAAATAATCAATAAGAGATAAATAGCCTAATTCATTAAATAGAGCAAAATCTAAATCGGTTAAGGGTAAACTGGAAAAAGGTGACTGAGAGACACTCTTGACATAATCTAAGAGATTTTCCATAGCTATTTAACATCTTTCCATTCAGGATTTAAAATGGTCTCCATTCGCATTGATTGAGGAATCATTCCCATGTGTTCGTAGAATCGAACAGCTCCTTCATTAGCATTCCAAACATTTAGCGTGAGATTATAACATTCCCATTCAATAGCTTTTTGATAAGCAAACTGATACAGTTTCTCCCCTATTTTTTGACCTCGTGCTGATTCATCAACGCAAAGATCATCAATAAAAAGCGTTTTCTTGGGCTGCGTAGCCAATCCTTTTGCCTCTTGGATGATCAAAAATAAATGCCCCAAGAGATTTCCTTTATCATCTTCATAAATAAAGATAGGACGTTGGTCATTAGACATGATATCTTCCAGTTCTTGATCCGAGAATTTACTGCCATTTGCTTTAAAAATATCAGGTCGTACAGCGTGGTGGACACTTAATATTTGGGATAATAAGTTTTGAAGTTTGGGGATAATCATAGCTATCTCCTTATTGTTTTTATTATCATATCATAAATTCAGAGCTAATAACATAGAAAAAAACCCATCCCAAAGGATGAGTTTTGTCTCAATATGATATTGAGACGAGAGAGAAATAAGTAAGACATGGGGTTGATAGGTGAAATCAAGATTCCTAAATCTGAAGAGAGAGAGAAGATTTAGGAGAGAACTTTTGAGAGAGAATTCCCACATGTCTCTATTAATAATTATAGTACTTTCTCATAAAAAAATAATATTTAAGTCTTGAAATGTCTTTTTTATGTCATCAAATGTCAAAGTAGAATATCATTACATATCTTAAACCCGTGGTGCTAGTTAATTTCAAAATATCTCAAATGATAAGCCAGTATGATTTGTTCGATTCTTAATTGTAGTCCCCTAATGCTTCTCGTCAACGTGTGCTCAATATCAAATAGCGCACAAAGTTCAGAAAAGCGAGTTTCGATCGTTCTTCTCATGACAAGTAACTGCCAGTGATTATGTTGTTCTGCATCGATCATGTTTTGGCGTAATGGTGTCCATAAGTGATAGCCTTTCTGTTCTAACCTATCTTTTAGCTCTTGACTGAGGTAGCCTAAATCGGCAAGAACTAGAGATTGCCTACAGCCTTCTAGGAGTTCATCAACGACTTTAATATCGTGAACAGAGGCTGGTGTCACAACATAGTTGAGAATAAACCCCGACAAAGTGACCAACATATGGACTTTAAAACCATAGAACCAAAGGTTTTTAGCGGCATTATACCCAATATCAGCGACATCATTGAAAATCTTGGCGCTATGATTGCGAATAGGCTGGCAAAGCGGCAATGGAAAACTGTCCATAATCACAATAGTATCTGGCGAGATTGCCCCACTCAAGGCTTGTCGAATGAGTTGAACCAACCAAATCAATTGTTTTGTTCGTCTATTAAAGCGGCTTCTTTCTAGTAAGTTATGACCAAAGAAAAGGTGACAAATCCTGTAAAAACGGCGTTGTGATGTTATCCCTAACTCAGCTTGAAGTAGCAATAAAACAAGCAGTGACTCATCTGAAACTTTGGCTAAACCGATATTGCGACGATGCTTCAACGAATCGGGGCAGTAGGTCCGATAAAATTGGGAACTGATTTGGGATAATTGTTTGATATTCCATTGTAAATGATGGGATTTAGCGGTATACTGTAAGTGGCTCATTGGGACTACCTCCTGTTTGTTTTGTCACTTACAGTATAGTCCTTTTGGGCTTTTTATTGTCGTTGAAACTTAACTAGCACCACGAGTATCTTAATGTTCGACACTTAACTTTTCTCCCTGATCAATTCTATTTACGATACATTTTGACCTGCAAATATAAGTCGTTATAAATGCCTAACCACTTTTGACCTAAATTATCATAGACTTCCAAATGATCTATCGTTTCTTGACTCGGATAAAAGGCTTGATCGTTTTTGATATCATCTGGCAACAAGGTCTTGGCTGCATTGTTAGGTGTTGAATAGCCGATGTATTCTGCATTCTGTGCTGCATTTTGTGGCTCTAGCATAAAGTTAATGAATTGATAAGCTTCAGCAGTATGCTTAGCTGTTTTTGGAAGAACCATATTATCAAACCAAAGATTAGAGCCTTCTGGTGGAACAATGTAAACCAAATCTTCATTTTCATAAAGCATTTCACTTGCCTCGCCAGAAAAAGTCACACCAATTGGAGCGTCACCTTGAATCATATAACCCTTTAACTCATCACCAACTAAAGCTTTAATGTTAGGAGTGAGTTGATTCAACTTCTTCTCTGTTTGATTTAGTTGAGCTTTATTCTTCGAATTTAAACTATAGCCTAAGCTATTCAAGCCAATTCCAATCACTTCTCTAGCACCATCAACCATTAAAATACTGTTACGATACTCAGACTTCCAAAGGTCATTCCAATGTTTGGGATAGGTATCTAGTTGCTTCTTATTATAGACAATACCAACCGTTCCCCAGAAGTAGGGGATGGAATAATCATTTTTAGGATCAAAACTTTTGCCCAAGAATTCTTTCCCAATATGATGAAGACCTTTAATTTTCGATTTATCCAATTTGATCAACATATCTTCTTTAATCATCTTGTCAATCGTATAATCACTTGGAACTGCAATGTCGTAAGTGGTACCACCTTGTTTAATCTTGGTATACATAGCTTCATTGGAATCAAACGTCTCATACTGAACCTTAATACCTGTTTCTTTGGTAAATTTGGTTAACAAATCTGAATCAATATAGTCACCCCAGTTATAGATAACCAATTTGTCTGAAACATCACCCGATTGCTTCTGAAGAAGAAAACTAGTTCCCCACAAAAGGATAATAATAGCAATAATTCCCGTCAGAAAGGTTGTTAATTTACGCATCTTTAGCCTCCCTATCTTGAGAAATAAAGTAATAGCCAATGACTAACAAAATACTAAAGAAAAAGACCAAGGTTGACAAAGCATTTATATCTAATGAAATACCTTGACGAGCTCGAGAATAAATCTCAACAGAAAGAGTAGAAAAACCATTGCCAGTCACAAAGAAAGTGACCGCAAAATCGTCCAGAGAGTAGGTAAAAGCCATAAAATATCCCGCTATAATCCCTGGCGTTAAATAAGGCAACATAACTTCTTTTAGCATTTGAGAACGACTTGCTCCCAAATCATAAGCAGCGTTAATCATATCCTGATTCATCTCTTTTAGCCTCGGTAAAACCATGAGAACAACAATGGGAATCGAGAATGCAATGTGACTGAGTAAGACTGTCGCAAATCCTAATTGGAACTTGATAGTTGTAAACAAGATCAAAAAGGATGCTCCAATCATAACGTCAGGTGCTACCATCAAGATATTATTGGTCGATAACATGCTATTTTGATAACGTTTTTTACTCTCATGAATGAAGATAGCTCCAAATGTACCAATAACAGTCGCTATCAATGAACTTAAAAAGGCTAAAAAGAAAGTTTGTGCCAGAATAAGCATAAGACGGCTATCTGAAATCATTGTCTGATAATGCTCCAGAGTAAAACCCGTGAAGCCGTTCATATCGCCGCCTTTATTAAATGAATAAAAGATCAGATAAAAAATAGGCGCATACAAGAGAACAAAGACAAAAATCAGATAGATATTAGCAAATTTTTTCATGATTTTCTCTCCTTCGTTACCCACATAATCATTAACATGGCAGCGATTAAGACCACTCCAATCGTTGATCCCATTCCCCAGTTTTGAGTCGTTAGGAAATGTTGTTCAATAGCTGTACCAAGCGTAATCACACGGTTACCACCGATAAGTCTAGTCAACATAAATAGACTCAAACTTGGTATAAAAACAGACTGGACACCTGAACGAACCCCATTTAAGGATAAGGGAAAAATCACTTTAGTAAAGGTTTGAACATCATTTGCGCCCAAATCTCGACTAGCATTGATGAGATTACTGTCAATATCATCCAAGGCATTGAAAATCGGTAAAATCATAAATGGGA
Source organism: Streptococcus pluranimalium (assembly GCF_047785745.1). Taxonomy (GTDB): domain Bacteria; phylum Bacillota; class Bacilli; order Lactobacillales; family Streptococcaceae; genus Streptococcus; species Streptococcus pluranimalium_B. The sequence continues at coordinate 16,982 of NZ_JBLOJT010000015.1, forward strand.
TTTCAATGTATGATGCTACAAAGATGAAAGAAAAATCAGTAAAAAGAATCTGCTGAGATCCCAATCCCATGAAACTCAAGAAGGTATTGACACTTCCTTGCTGGCCAAAAATCCCCATAAAGGCATAGGCTTTCAATAAAAGGTTAACCCAAGTTGGTAAAATAACCAACATCAACCAAAGTTGTTTATGCTTGAGACGGGTTAAAATGAAAGCTGTCGGATAAGCAATCACGAGAGTTACCAAGGTGATCAAACCAGCATAAAGGATAGAATTCAGACTCATTTTTAAATAAGTCCAAGACCCAAAAAAAGTTTGATAATTTCCTAACGTTTCATGACCAGAGATGTCAAAAAATGACTTCCAGATAATCATAGCCACTGGTGCTAAAACAAAGAGAAAGACCCAAAGAAAATAGGGTACAGAGAAAAAGCTAGCCGTTTTCTTCATGACGCTCCTCCTCAATGAAATTAATCAATCCATCTTCTACTTCTTCCGTTTCAACATATTCTTCAATACGGGCATCAAATTCTTCTTCTGTCTCATGGAGACGCATGATATGGATGTCTTCTGGTTGGAAGTCCAACCCAATAATTTCACCCTCGATAGCCTTACGGGTTGAATGAATCATCCACTCATTACCAAGGTTATCGTAAGCAATGATTTCATAGTGTACGCCACGGAAAAGTTGTGTATCCACTTTTACTTGAAGTTTTCCTTCATCTGGTAGGGTAATTTGTAAATCTTCCGGACGAATCACAACCTCAACAGGTTCATTAGGACGCATACCACCGTCAACAGCTTCAAAACGTTTGCCGTTGAATTCTACCAAATAGTCCTCAATCATGGTCGCTGGTAGGATGTTTGATTCTCCAATAAAGGTTGCGACAAAATGGTTAATGGGTTCATCATAAATATCAACCGGTGTTCCTGACTGAACAATCTCACCTTCATTCATGACGAAAATCCAGTCACTCATGGCGAGCGCTTCTTCCTGGTCGTGGGTAACAAAAACAAAGGTAATACCTAAACGTTGTTGCAATTCACGCAGTTCATACTGCATCTCTGTACGAAGCTTCAAATCAAGCGCTGATAAGGGTTCGTCTAAGAGAACAACTCTTGGCTGATTAATAATAGCGCGTGCAATAGCTACACGTTGACGCTGACCACCAGAGAGCTTTTGAATAGAGCGTTTTTCATAGCCTTCAAGTTGGACCATTTTTAGCGCGTCCTTAACACGTTGGTCAATCTCTTTCTTAGCCACTTTCTTAAGTTTTAAAGCAAAAGCAACATTTTCATAAACACTCATATGTGGGAAAAGCGCGTAAGATTGAAAAACAGTATGAACATCACGTTTATTGATTGGGACATCATTGATGCGTTTGCCATCCAGTAAAATATCTCCAGACGTAGCATCTAGAAGTCCAGCAATAATATTTAAAATCGTTGATTTCCCAGAACCAGAGGCTCCAAGAAGGGTATAAAACTTCCCTTCTTCCAATTCAAAATTGATATCTTTTAAAACGGTCGTCGCACTATCTTCAAATGTCTTTGAAACATTTTTGAAGGCAATAATTGGATTAGTCAATGGTCATAAATCCTCCATAGATTTTCTAGCTTATAGCTGTGATATTTTTTAAATTGTTCATTATTAAAGTCATAATCTAAACAGTTATCCTGTTCATTTTTACTATAAAGACTCTAAACTACTAATCAGCCCAGAAAGTAAGCATTCTGAGCTGATATTTTTTCTTAAAGTGATTCCCCAATGATTCGAACTTCACGTTCCAGCGTAATTCCTGAGGTTTTTTCAACGGTTTCGATAACATAGTCTATCAAGTCTTCATAATCTTTAGCTGTAGCATTGTCAACATTAATCATGAAGCCAGCATGCTTTTCAGAAACCTCAACACCGCCAATACGATAGCCTTTAAGATTAGCCTCTGTAATCAATTGACCTGCAAAATGTCCTGGTGGACGTTTAAAAACAGATCCGCAAGATGGATATTCCAAGGGTTGCTTGAGCTCACGCAAATAGTTCAAACGATCCATCTCCTGTTTAATCACAGTATAGTCGCCAGGTTTCAAGGCAAACTTAGCCGAGATGACGATATCGCCAGAGGTTTGAAGGGCTGATTGACGATAACCAAACTTCAGATCTTTGGCTTCGAGTGTTTTGACTTGACCATCTCGTGTTAGAACCTGAGCTGATACAAGTACATGGGCAATCTCCCCCCAGTAAGCACCCGCATTCATAAAAACAGCACCACCGACACTCCCTGGAATTCCCGCAGCAAACTCAAAACCAGTTAGACTATGATCACGCGCCACCTTAGTTGTCTCCTTGAGGTTAGCTCCAGCTTCAACTTCCATGACATAACTATCAATTGTTATTGTCTTCAAACGATCAAACATGATCACCATACCACGAATACCGCCGTCACGGACAATTAAATTACTAGCATTTCCCAAGACCAACCATGGGATATCATGCTTATTGGCAAAATGAACCAAACGTACCAATTCAAAACGGTTGCGAGGAAAAGCAAGATAATCTGCCGCCCCCCCAACCTTGGTGTAAGTATAATTTTTCAAAGGCTCATCGACACGCATATCAATACCCGATAAAGCCTCTTCCATTTCTTTTAACATTGTAGTTTCCTCATACAGACAAAATTGGCATAGCCAAACTACATTATACCAAAAAATCGCTGATATGACAGTACATTTCTATATTTTCACAATATCATCATGACTGATTTGTGCCAATGCTTCCAAGATAGTCTGTCCTGTAGTTGGTATCACAAAATCCTCAGTCAATTCAGCTAGAGGAACGAGCACAAACGCACGCTCCATCATATAAGGGTGTGGTACTGTCAATTCTAGACTATTATAGGTAGCCTCACCATACAACAAGATATCGATATCAATGGTACGTGGCCCCCAATGTTCATGACGAACACGGTCTAAATCCTTCTCTATCTCTTGGCATTGATAAAGCAGTTCTAAGGCTTCTAAGTCAGTGTCTAACTGCACAACAGCATTGATGAAATCATCTTGATCAGTATTCCCCCAAGCTGCTGTTTGGTAAAAAGAAGACGCCTTTACAAATCGTATTTTTGGTAGTTGCGATAAACGCTGAATAGCTTGTTTTAAATAAGCCAGCTTATCTCCCATATTGGAACCCAAACTCAAGTAAACCACTGTCATCTGCGTCGCTCCAAACTAATTCCTACAGCATCATAGTGGCCATTGATGGGAGGATTTTCCTTGGTAATCTCAAGGTTAATTGATTGAACCGATGGAAATTGCTCAAAAATATCTTGACAGATAGCCCCTCCTAAACGTTCAATAAGTTTATAACGCTGGTTTTCAGCCTGATGTTTAATGCAGTCAAACACCATACCATAATGGACAGTGTCTTCTAACTCGTCAGACAAGGAAGCTTTAGTTAAATCTACCGACAAGATGGCGTTGACCACAAAAATTTGTCCAAGCATATTTTCTTCGGCGAATGCGCCATGATAACCATAAAAACGACAATTTTTTAGAATAATTTTATCCATTTCTGACTCCTAAATGAGTTGATTGATGACCTTGACGACTGCACGGTTAGCATCGACATTGTGGACACGTACCATTTGTACGCCTTTCATGATAGCATAGGCTGATAAGGCTGCTGTAGCCTGATCTCTCTCAGCTATATCTGTTTCACCACCTAAAAGAGAGACAACTGTCCGCTTTCTAGAAATCCCAAATAAAACAGGGTAATCTAGGGCTGTGATTTGCTCTAAACTCTTTAGCAAATCAATATTATCCTGAGCTGACTTGGCAAATCCGTAGCCTGGATCGATCCAGATATTTTCTTTTGTAATACCAGCATCTAGAGCAACTTGAGTACGTTCTTTTAAGAAAGCAAGCACCTCAGCTGTGATATCATCATACCCCTCCTCGTCCTGATTATGCATGAGCATGTAGGGCACCTGCCATTCAGCCGCAAGAGCCATCATTTGACCATCGTAAAGACCAGCCCAAACATCGTTTAAAATATCAGCACCTACTTCAAGGGCTGCACGTGCTGTCTGTGTTTTGTAGGTATCAATACTGATTAAAACATCATATTTTTCTTTAATAGCCTTAATGACTGGCACAATCCGATTGATTTCATCTTCAGCCGTGACAAATTCAGCACCTGGTCGAGTGGACTCCCCACCGATGTCAATCACATGTACTCCAGCCTTTATCATCGTCTCCGCTTGTTGGAGAGCTTTCTCTAGACTACTATATTGCCCACCGTCTGAAAAAGAATCCGGTGTCACATTGAGGATACCCATGATAAGGGCTTTTTCAGGAAATTCTTTTTTTCCAATCTTGACCATTTTTACTCCTTAATCATTGCCATAACTTCACGACGAGCTGCGCCATCCTCTTGATAAAGGCCACGAGCAACGGTCGTAACTGTCTTACTCCCTGGTTTCTTAATACCGCGCATGGTCATACACATATGCTCTGCTTCAACCATAACAAAGACACCTTTTGGATGCATAGCTTCCTCCAGGGCGTTCGCTACTTGAGCTGTTAAGCGTTCTTGTAGCTGTGGTCGACGTGCAGCTATCTCTACGGCACGTGCTAATTTACTTAATCCTGTCACTCGACCATCACTTGGCAAATAGGCGACGTGGGCGACACCATAAAAGGGAACTAGATGATGCTCACACATGGAATAAAAAGGGATGTCCTTGACCAAAATCATCTCTTCATGCCCTTCGGAAAAAACAGCAGTAAACTGATCTTTGGGGTCTTCAGACAAGCCAGAGAACATTTCGGCATACATTTTAGCCACACGTTTTGGCGTGTCTAGGAGGCCCTCACGTTCTGGATTTTCACCAATAGCTTCTAAAAGCTGGTAAACAGCTGCTTCTACTTTTTCTTGATTCATGATATATTTACTTTTCTAACTTATTTTCTAATAAAAACCGTCTCACTTGTGAGATAAAATAAAGGGATCCTGTGATAACATAAAAATCCTCTGTTGACGATGAATTATAGCTATTCAGCCATTCCTTAAAATTCACCACTTTGGGATAATCACTAGGATAATTAGCTAAGCTAACTGCATTTGGATAGTCAAAAGTGGTTACGGTTAGTTGACCAACTGTGGTTAATTGTTCCAACATGACTTGAATTGGCTTGGTATCAATAACTGCAAAGAGAATATGAATCTTTTTATGATCAAACTCTGTTTTCAACAAGTCCACCAAGACAGCAATACTTTCATTGTTGTGAGCACCATCAATCATCAGATTATCTGCTATCAATTCTGTTCGACCCAACCACGAAGCCCGAGCAAGGGCAGTACGAATGCTCTCCTCTGTCACTTGTGGATATTGGTCTTGTAAAAGCATACTTGTCATCAGGGCTATACCAGCATTGGCAACCTGATGTTGTCCGAGCATCCTTAAAGACAGTTTGTTTACCTTAAACGCTTTAAAAGTAAAGTCAAAATCTCTGTTATGACCCAGCACTTGGAAATCATGACCAAGTTCAAAAGTCGGACTCTTTGTCTCTTGTGCTCTAGCATAAAAGACTGATTTAACTTCTGGGCGATTCTCAGCAAATACAAATGGTACTTTATCTTTTAAAACACCTACTTTTTGACTAGCAATGTCCTCATAAGACTGACCAAGGATATTTTGATGGTCTAAGCCTATTGACGTACAGATAACAGCTAAGGGATCAAAAACATTTGTCGAGTCATAAAGTCCACCAAGACCAGCCTCAATAATAGCAATATCAACGGGATGTATTTGTCCAAAATAAAGAAACATCATGGTCGTGATGATTTCAAACTCAGTCGCAGGCTCATAACCTGTTTCATCTGGCAAACGCTCTGCTATAGGCTTGACTATAGCTAGCAAGCTCAGTAGATCCTCTTGGGAAATCATAGTACCATTTAAAGAAATACGCTCTCTAAAATCCATGATATAAGGTGATGTAAAAGTTCCGACGACATAGCCTGCTTCTGTAAAGATACTTTGTAAATAGTGGACTGTCGAGCCTTTGCCATTTGTCCCAACAACATGGATGCCTTTAACCTTATCCTGCGGATTTCCTAACTCCTTAAGCAACCACTTCATGCGTTCAATACCGGGTTTAATGCCAAATTTTAATTGGTCATGAATCCAGGCTAACCCCTCTTCATAGGTCATTGTTTCATTCTGATTTGTCATAGAATAAGTATAACAAAAGAGCTGGTCTTTTGACCAACTCAAGGATATTATTTTTGTTAAACTTATGGTTTTTGGGGATTTTTCATAAGGATTAATTGGCCGATGATAAAGAGCAAAACTGCAATCAGCAATTGAATCGTTGGATTGATGTATTGAATAAAGCCAACTTGATTGAGGGGTGCTCGTTTTACCCCTTCTGAGAAGAGTAAGAGCAAAATGGCTGTAACAGCTCCTGATAAGATGAGTAAGACATTCTCTAGAAATGACAAAGTCTCAAGCTTAACTGCTGAAAAGCCCAAGAGATAGACTAGACTAACTGGCAGAATGACCCCAGCTTCAAAAAGCATGTCAACATCACTAGACAAGGAAATTCCTTTTTTAATCAAACCATAAAAGGCAAAACTAAAGGAAAGCAAAGCGTTATGAAAGAAAGGGAGCCTGTCTGATATACCAAAACTCCCACTCCAACGAAGGCTAATACTCGAAGAAAATCAAAATCTGACTAGAAAAAGCGTCGTAGCTAGAACTAAAGTTCATCAATGTAAACTTGACAATAGCAGATTTTGATTTTCAATGAGTATAAGGCAATGGCTAACTTGGCGAAGTTCGACAACGTTTCCTTTAGAAAGATTACCGAGAGTAAGATAGAAATTAAGGGCATAACGTAATAGCCTAGACTAGCTTCTGTTGCTTGCCCATGTGTGACAGCCCAAATATAGGACAACCAGTTGACTGTAATCAAGACACTTGCCAGAACCATGCGCCAAAAAATCGTTTTAGTTTTCCACAAATTGGTAAGCTCACACGTAAACTTCTTAGACTGTCCTGAAAGTCCCATATAAAGTAACATAGTGACTACTGTCCAAAGGATACGATAAGCAAAAATATCATGAGCAGGAATAGCTCCTAGCTGCTTCCAATAACGGGATAATACTCCCCAGAGGATATAGGCAGAAAAAGCTAAGATTAGTCCGTTTGTTTTAGTCGTCAACAGACACTCCTTTTCGATCAACCTCTAAATCCAAAATCATATCTGGTAGCTCCTTATTTAAAGCTGATATGAAAGCTTCTTTTTTATCTTTTGGAAGCAAAGTCATCACCGTTGGACCAGCCCCCGACAAATAAGTCGTATACGCGCTATGTTTTTTCCCTAATTCTCTAATCTTTGCAAATTCAGGAACTAGTTTTTGACGGTAGGGTTCGTGGAAACGATCCTGACTCATGGCACGTCCTGCCATTTCTAAATCGCCTGTTAACAAACCTGCTACAACCATATTCGCAACAGATGAAGCTAAAACCGCTTCTTTAAAGTCAAGTTCTTGGGGCAATACCTGTCTGGAGTCGCTGGTCTTCAACTCATAAGCTGGTACATAAGCTACCAAGGTGGTCTCTGGAAAATCCGCCACAATTTTATTTAACTCTTGATTGATGTAAGAAGCCACCACTAGATTACCAAAGATAGCAGGTGCGACATTATCTGGATGCCCTTCTATTTTTGTAGCAATGCTTAATTTGTCATCATCAGATAAATTGAGCTGCGCCAATTGATTAGCCAATTCAATCCCTGCTACGATAACGGAGGATGACGACCCTAAGCCCCTAGCTAAAGGGATATCAGAAACCATCTTGATGTGATGGGGATGAATCTCAGGTGCAACGCTTAAAGCGGTCTTGATGAGTAAGTTGGTCTCATCAAAAGGTACCCCAACTAAGTCATGCTCAATCATCCACTGATCAGTTTCTTCTAAAACCTCAATTCTTAAATAACAAGTCACAGCCAGTCCGACAGAATCAAAGCCTGGTCCCAAATTAGCTGAGGTAGCTGGAACACTAATTTTCATGTTATTCTCCTAAAACTTTGAAGCAATTTTCCAAAACAAATGCTTCCGAACTTTCAATAGCCAGCATGATATCAGCTAGTTGTTGACGAGTAATGGTGTGAGTAATGACAGTGATTAGTGCTTTACCTTGTAAAACCTGATCAAAAGAAATATCATGTTCTTCAAATAACTGTGCCAAATGCAATAGTTGACCCGGTTGATCACTGGCCTCAACTGCAAAATAATAGGCACTAGAAACGTCTTCTGCTTTAGCTATCTGACTGGGACGTGTATAAGCATTAAAAGGTTTAATCGTTTTTCCATCCACAAGATGACGACTTATTTGTATAATATCTGCCATAACGGAAGTTGCTGTCGGTTTTTGCCCAGCTCCCGGTCCATAGTACATCGATTGACCAATACCAATAGACTCAACAAAAACAGCATTCATCACATCATTAACAGCAGCTAAAGGATGACTTACTGGCACAAGAGTTGGAACGACTTCTGCCCAAATGCCAGAATGAGTCTCTTGAATATCACCGACTAGTTTAATAACATACCCTAATTCCTTAGCAATAGCAACATCATCTGATTTGATAATATTGATCCCTCTATGCTGAATAGAATCAAAATCAATAGCCATACCGAAGCCAAACTGACTCAAGATAGCTACCTTGTATGCAGCGTCAATCCCTTCGACATCATTAGTTGGATCACTTTCGGCGTATCCTAAAGCTTGAGCACTGGATAAAGCTTTTTCATAAGTCCAGCCTTCCTCAACCATTTTGGTAAGCATGTAGTTTGACGTACCATTAAGAACTCCTAGAATTCGGGTAATTTTATCTGCCGTAAATGATTCTGATAGCGTGCGTAAAATAGGAATTCCCCCTGCTACAGCAGCTTCATAGGCAAACATAACCCCATTATCTTGCGCTAAAGCAATCAATGCTTGACCATGAGTAGCAATCAAATCCTTATTAGCAGAAACAACGTGTTTACCCGCTTTTAAAGCTTGACTGATATAGGTCTTAGCAGGTTCTATACGACCCATCAATTCAACGACAATCGTAATCTCATCGTCAGAAAGAATATCATCAATAGCGGTCACAAAATCGTAGTTATTGCCTTGAGAAACCAAGCGGTTAGCTTCATCCATTGATCTAACCAAAACTTTACTAATCTCAATATCAATTCCTGCTAAGGTAGCCATTTTTGAATAATTCTCTTTTAATAAGTAGGGAATACCACTGGCCACTGTCCCAAAACCAAGTAAACCGATTTTAACTACCATAATGTACCTCATTTTTTTCTGTTTGCATTACTCCATCTAGTATAGCAAAATGTTTTGAGAATTTACAAGATTTCTTCTATTTTCTTGTGATATAATAGAAGAAACTGACGAGGAGTTATGTATGTCAAAAAAGAAAATCATTAGCCTACTCTTATCTATAGGTTGTGTATCTCTAATCTTAATATTAAGCCTAGGAATAACGGCTAATCAAGTTGTTATAGCTAAAGAAAAAGTGAAACAGCAAGAAACCAAGAAGAAGTCCAAAAAATTGACTTGGAAAAAACAAGAGCAGGCGGTGCAAATCCCCATTCTTATGTATCATGCTATCCATGAAATGGCTCCTGAAGAAAGTGCCAATGCTAATCTGATTGTCGCTCCAGATCTTTTTGAACAACAAATTAAGGCATTATCAGACTCTGGCTACTACTTCCTAAGCCCAGAAGAAGCCTACAAAGCTTTAACCAGTAATAAACTGCCACAGAAAAAAGTCGTTTGGGTCACTTTTGATGACGGTAATGCAGATTTTTACACCCATGCCTATCCCATTCTTAAGAAATACACAGCCAAGGCAACTAACAATATCATTACTGGATTTGTCAAAAATCACTCAACTGGCAATGTAACCGTCAAACAGATGACAGAAATGTCTAAACATGGCATGTCCTTTCAAGGGCATACCGTTAATCATCCTGATTTAAGCATGGCTAGCAGTGACATCCAATCAAGCGAACTAGCTGGTAGCAAAGCTTTTCTAGACCAAGAGTTAACCCAAAAAACGACAACTATAGCTTATCCTTCAGGACGGTATAGTCAAGAAACGATTGACTTATCCAAGCAAGCTGGTTACAGGCTAGGACTAACAACTAATGAAGGCCTAGCAAGTGCTGATGATGGTTTATTGTCTCTAAACCGTGTTCGTATCTTACCGACAACGACACCTAGCATTCTTCTGGAACAAATCTCAGTCAATTAAATAAATCAAAACCAGCCTAGTTAAACGGCACTGCACCCCAATAATGGG
>NZ_JBLOJT010000150.1:0-2981 GCF_047785745.1 Streptococcus pluranimalium
AATATAAAGAAATAACTGTTTTTGGAATAGCTTTTGGAATAGACTCTTATTATGTAATTATTTTTATGTTATTACTTTCTTGGCTGGGAATGAAGAGTCTAAGTGCTCTAAGTTTTATTTTTATATTCTTATTGGCAAGTAATAATATGCTTATATTAAGCGAGGCTATGGGAAATATTTTAGGACCAGTTTATCTAATTTCGGCATTTTTTGGAATAATATTATACTTAACTATTGAACCAATCATTTTTAATTACCTGCCATTTTATAAATCAATGTTTAAACATCGTAAAAATAAAATGGAGCAAAATTTTGTTTCCTTACAATCAGATGCTAAAGTTCTTACAAATTCTTTAACCAAAAAACTGAGGAGAAAAATTAAGTGAAAAAAAGCTTTTTAATCATTATATTTTGTTTTTTATTGATTGGTTGTTCAAAATCTAATTCTAATGAGAGTGCGGAAAAAAAAGAGCATAAAGATAGATTTGTTACAGTTGTTAATGATACAGATCAAATATTAAAAAGGATTGTTGTTAAAATTGATAAAGGTACTGAAATTAAGGAAATAGATAGGCCTAAAAAAAAATCTATTTCTATTAAAATTCCCAGAGAGTATGAAGAGCATACTAATTTTACAATTGAAGCAGAAGATAGATATCATGCTATCTATAAAAAAGAAAAAGTAATTAAATCTAAAAAAGGACGGTATGAAATAGTCATCAAAGAAGATGATATTGTGAGTGAGGGGAATAGAATAAGTAAATTTTTAAATGGTGATTAGTTTTATTGAAATCCGAAAGGGTTTCTTTTTTCTCACTCTTTGAAAAAGTTTTCAAAAATTTCTTAGTTTCAGTTTTGTCATTGAAAATTATCTTGAAAATGATATAATGTAAGCGTAATCATTTTTAGGTTACAAGTAAATGAGTTACTTTCATGAGTGATCAAATTATTTAGTCAAGTTGCCTTTTGTTAAAGCTTACTTTTGACTTATCTTAGAAAGGAAACCAAATGAAAAAAATTATCAATCGTCCAGAAGATGTCGTGACAGAAATGCTTGATGGGATTGCCTATGTCCATGATGACTTGGTAGAGCGTTTAGATGGCTATGATGTCATTGTTCGTAAAGCTGAAAAGACTGCTAAAGTTGCCCTTATTTCAGGTGGGGGATCTGGTCATGAACCGTCTCATGCTGGTTTTGTTGGAGAAGGCATGCTCTCAGCAGCTGTCTGTGGTGCTGTCTTTACATCACCAACTCCTGATCAAATCTTGGAAGCTATCAAAGCAGCAGACGAAGGTGCCGGTGTCTTCATGGTTATTAAAAACTACTCTGGTGATATCATGAATTTTGAAATGGCCCAAGAGATGGCTGAAATGGAGGATATTGCTGTGGATAGTATTGTGGTGGACGATGACATCGCTGTTGAAGATAGTCTTTATACACAGGGACGTCGTGGTGTAGCTGGTACGGTACTTGTGCATAAGATTCTTGGTTACGCTGCAGCACAAGGAAAATCTCTAGAAGATATTAAGGCATTGGCTGAGCATTTGGTACCAAATATCAAGACTATCGGTTTAGCACTATCTGGTGCAACAGTTCCTGAAGTTGGAAAACCAGGATTTGTACTTGAAGATGATGAATTTGAATATGGGATCGGTATCCACGGAGAACCAGGCTACAAGAAAGAAAAATTACAACCTTCTGCACAACTTGCCACAGAACTTGTGGATAAATTGTTGGCTGATTTTGATGCTAAAGAAGGTGATGAATTTGCTCTTCTTATCAATGGCATGGGGGCAACACCTTTAATGGAACAATACGTTTTTGCTAATGATGTTTCTCAATTATTGAGTGACAAGGGTGTCAAAGTGATCTATAAAAAATTAGGAGACTATATGACCTCTATTGATATGGCTGGGCTTTCTTTAACACTGGTGAAGATTGAAGACCCAGAATGGGTAACAGCCCTAAATGCCCCAGTAACAACGGTCGCTTGGTAAGAAAGGAGTTGCTATGACACCAGAAATGGCTATTAAATGGATGCGTTTATTTAATGACAAGATTCAAGAGAATAAGGCTTATCTCAGCGAGTTAGACACACCAATCGGCGATGGTGATCACGGGGGAAATATGGCGCGTGGGATGGCTGCGGTCATGGAAACTCTTGATGGTAAAATATTTGCTTCGGCAGACGAAGTCTTCAAGATGGTTTCCATGCAGCTGATTAGTAAAGTCGGTGGCGCATCAGGTCCTCTCTATGGTTCTGCCTTTATGGGTTTGACTAAAGCTCTTAAAGCAGGTCAAGACTTGAAAAGTGGCTTACAAGATGGTCTTGATATGATTGAAAAACGCGGTAAGGCTGAGGTCGGTGAGAAAACAATGGTTGATGTTTGGGCACCAGTTTTAGGAGCTATTAATGATGGACAATTAACATCGGAACTTGTGGATAAGGCTGTAGAAGCAACTAAAGACTTGAAAGCCACCAAGGGACGTGCTTCATATGTTGGAGAGCGTTCTATTGGTCATATCGATCCGGGTTCTTTTTCATCAGGTTTGCTTTTTAAATCCTTGATAGAAGTGGAGGTACTCAATGGCTGATACTGGTATTATTATTATTTCGCATTCTAAAAATATCGCTCAGGGCGTGGTCGATTTGATTTCACAAGTTGCTAAAGATGTTGCTATCACCTATGTTGGTGGTACAGAAGATGGTGATATTGGTTCAAGTTTTGAGCAGGTTCAAGAGATTATTGAGGCTAATCCCAAAGAGCAACTACTAGCTTTTTATGATCTGGGTTCTGCTCACATGAACTTAGAAATGGCTATTGACTTTTCGGACAAAGAAATCCTTATTCAAGATGTGCCTATAGTAGAAGGGGCCTACACCGCAGCTGCTCTTCTTCAAGTAGATACCCCTTTAGCAGACATTCAAGAACAATTAGCTGATTTAGCTATTTCTAAATAGCAGATAAAAAACCGTACT
>NZ_JBLOJT010000151.1:0-2788 GCF_047785745.1 Streptococcus pluranimalium
TCACTTATTTAACCGATTTTTTCAAGACATTGTCATTTTCGATTGACAGTGTCAGTTTCTCAACCACTACTCATTTAGTGATTAACTGTCACATGCCCATTAGCATAGTTAAGCGTAATGCCAGGTTGAACATTTGGTACAAAAACATTAAATTCCAAACTACCATCACTTGATTTGGCTTCAAGATGCGAGCCAGAAGCAATGATATTATCGCCTTCATAAACAAGAGTCACACGATAACGAACACGTTTATGATTATCTAGAGCACGACGAATTTGTGTCTCATAATAGTTTTGACCCGTTGAATCATGATCTCTAGCCTGATTAGACCAAGCTGTCTGAACAGCAATATTTTGAGGGTTACTTGCAGAAGGGTCAAAGCCATCAATATTACCCGCAATGGCGTAACCAATTAAGTGACCTCGATCAATAGCATGATCGTATTCACCTGGTAAATCATAAACTTGGTGCCAGCCTGCAGGTTTCCATGAGGTTGACCCATTCCCCGTTAATTCACGATTACGATATTGTCGACTTTGTTTAGACAGCATAGCATTAGCTACTGACGGGACAACCTTTCCTTGGACCCGTTTTGTTTTATTATCCACATAAGGCATGCTGGACACACTGGCATCAAGATTTGTTATATTGTTATTAATCACAAAGGCACCTGCACCATTCCATTTGATATCATCTCCTAAAGATTTTCTAACAGATGACGTCAAAACAGATTGCGCTAAGTCTTGGTTTGGTGTCGATTCATTTGCACTTGAGCCGTTAGAATTTGCTTTTTCCTGATTTGAACCATTCGTCACAACTTGTGCTAACTGCTTCAGAGGGTTATCATCTGACAGCTGATCTGCCCCTGCAACAAGGCCTAAGATTAAGGTGATAATGACTACTAGAACAGAAAACTTCGCTTTATATGATTTTTTTACATCATAAGGTTTAACCATAAAACTCCATTTCATGAAAAAAGTAGGACAAGCCTACTTTATATTAAATTTAGCAATCAATTCTTGCCATTTATCCAATGAGAGAATTGAGAAAGCATCCTTACCATCGCCAATGATACCATAACCAATGACGAGCCCTAAGGTTAAAAATAGTAAACATAAGGCTACCACAACAATGATAAACAAATACTGTCTCAAAACATATAAAATACGTTCTTTCATCTTAATCCTCTGAAATTCGGCGAATATTAGCACCTAGTTTAGCCAACTTAGTGTGGAATTGATAGTAACCACGATCTAGGTGAGTTAATTTTCCGACCGTTGTCGTTCCTTGGGCAACCATACCAGTTAAAATAAGAGCTGCACTGGCACGTAGGTCCGTTGACATAACTGGAGCTCCTTGGAGAGATTTCCCACCATGAATCAAAGCTGTATCACGAAGAATCTCTGTATGAAGTCCCATACGACGCATTTCTTCTAAATGTTGGAAACGATTTTCAAAAACCGTCTCAATCATCGTAGACTCACCCTTAACAGTTGCCATAAGAGCGGTGAATTGAGCTTGCATGTCTGTAGGAAAACCTGGATGTGGTAATGTTTTTACCGTCACAGGTTTTAACTTAGAGACATCTGATTTAATACGGATACCATCTGCTTCTTCAGTCACTTCAACACCCATCTCCATTAACTTAGCTAAGAGTGGACGGTTGTGCTCCCAAACAGCATCTTTAATCAAGACATCACCTGATGTCATAGCTGCAGCAACCATAAAAGTACCTGCTTCAATACGGTCCTGAACAACTTGATGTTCCACCCCATGAAGTTGTTCAACACCTGTGATGGTTAAGACTTCGGTACCAGCACCTTTGATCTTGGCTCCCATTTTATCCAAAAGTTGAGCTAAATCGACAATTTCAGGTTCACGCGCCGCATTTTCAATGACAGTTGTCCCTTCAGCTAGTGTTGCAGCCATCATCAAGTTCTGAGTTGCCCCAACAGACGGAAAATCCATATAAATGCGAGCACCGTGAAGTTTCCCAGTTGCCGTGATATCACCAGCTGTTTGTGTGATGGTTGCCCCCATTGCTTCTAAGCCTTTTAAATGAAGATCAATTGGGCGACTTCCAATCGTACAACCACCAGGCATCGATACTTTGGCATGACCATTACGTGCAAGAATTGGTCCTAAAACAACGATGGACGCACGCATTTGACTAACATACTCATAAGGTGCTTCATCCAGAATATCACCTTGTGCATCAACGATGACAGTATTATTTTCCTCATCGAAATCCACTGCAATATCGAGACCTCTAACAACATTGTTCATTGTGAACACATCTGAAAGGATTGGAACATTTGTTAGGATTGTCTTCCCTTCAGTCGGTAAAATAGTTGCAGCTAAAAGCGGAAGGACAGCATTTTTAGCACCTTCGATTGTGACGTCACCTTGAAGACGAGTTTGACCGCCTTCGATAATAATTTTATCCATGTTTACTCCACAGTATTGTAATGTTAACAGTTGTTAATACTAATTTTTAATTTAAAAGCGTTGCAAAAGATTGACTTAAGGTTATCATCTCTAAGACAAACCGACTGGCTAAATAGCCCAAAACTACGCTAAATAAGACAACAAACAGTCTCACTTGAGCCGTATTGTCTTGATTGATTTTTAGAATTTTAGACCAATCAACCAAATGTGTTAAGAGATGAAAAAAAATACCTATAAAAATCAAATGGCTCAATAAAGCCAGAGTCTCCATTATAACTTGCATATGACCATTATACCAGTTTTTTACTAATTACTAAACAAGAAAAGCTTTGCTCAGTTT
>NZ_JBLOJT010000152.1:0-2743 GCF_047785745.1 Streptococcus pluranimalium
CCTGTGTTAGTGAGGCTAGTTATAAAATTGAAAAAGACCTGCAATTCTAGTATAATATGGAGTAATATACGTATGAGGTACCGATGAAATGGAAATGAAACAAATTAGCGAAACAACGCTAAAAATCACGATTAGTATGGAAGATTTGGAAGAAAGAGGGATGGAATTAAAAGATTTCCTTATTCCTCAAGAAAAAACGGAAGAATTTTTTTATTCCGTGATGGACGAACTTGATTTACCAGATAACTTCAAAAATAGTGGCATGTTGAGTTTTCGTGTGACACCTAAGAAAGATCGATTAGATGTTTTTGTAACTAAGTCTGAAATTGATAAGGATTTAAACTTTGATGATTTAGCAGCCTTGGGTGATGTCTCCCAAATGTCTCCGGATGAATTCTTCAAGACATTAGAAAAATCAATGTTGGATAAGGGAGACACTGAAGCTCACGAGAAGTTAAAACAAATGGAAGAAATCGTGGAATCTGCGATGGCAGAGCAAACATCAGAAGCAGACTTAGCAGATGAACCTACTGAAGATAATGCTGAACAAGACAGTTATACGCACTATGTGTTACAGTTTCCGATGCTGAAAGATGCCGTTGCTTTTTCAAAGGCGATTGACTTTGAAATAGAAGCATCAGAACTGTATAAATTCGATGGTAGTTATTATATAACTATCTTGGTTAGTCTAGAAAATAAGCCCGCTTATTATGCTGACTTGGTTCACGCCCGCTTGTTGGAGCACGGTCGTAGTGGTCAAAAAACAAGAGCCTATCTACAAGAGCATGGCGTCCGTTTACTTGAAGGTTATGCAGTGGCTGATTTAGAAGGTATCAAGGTGGTCTAAATGTTACCATTTGAATTGTCATTCGTCTTATCCTTGATTGCTGCTTTTCTTCTTTCCCTAATCCTAACTCCGATCGTTCGCTTTTTGTCTTTACGTGTTGGAGCTGTCGATAAACCAAATGATCGTCGTATTAATAAGACGCCTATGCCTAGTGCAGGTGGTTTAGCCGTTTTTTTCTCCTTTTTTCTCGTCGCAGTGGGAATTTTTCCTAAAATCACTAGAAATATTGATATGGATATCCCTTATTTGGGTTATATATTGCCTGTGTTGGTAGGGGCTACTCTTGTTATAATAACTGGCTATTTAGATGATATTTTTGAAATTTCAGCTAAGAAAAAAATGTTAGGTATTATTGGTGGAGCAGTGATTATATGGGCCTGTACGGATTTTCGATTTGATAGTTTCAAAATTCCCTTCGGTGGACCAATGATTGAATTTGGTCCGGTAGTAACCTTCGTGTTAACTATTATTTGGATTGTTTCCATTACCAATGCGATTAATCTAATTGATGGATTAGATGGGTTAGTAGCAGGAGTTTCTATGATTTCCTTAGCCACGATGGGGATGGTTTCTTACTTTTTTTTGCCGCAAGTTGACTTGTTTTTAACCATGACTATTTTCCTTTTAATTGCGGCTATATTGGGATTTTTTCCTTACAATTACCATCCAGCCATCATTTATGGGGGAGATACGGGAGCCCTCTTTATCGGATTTATGATAGGGGTTCTTTCCTTGCAAGGTCTAAAAAATTCGACAGCAGTAGCTGTTGTCACCCCTGTTATTATTTTAGGGGTACCTATTGTTGATACTGCAGTCGCTATTGTGCGTCGGAAATTATCAGGTCGAAAGATTTCAGAGGCTGATAAAATGCATCTTCATCATCGCCTATTAGCTATGGGTTTTACACACCGTGGAGCTGTATTAGTGGTTTATGGCATTGCGATCTTGTTCTCACTGATTGCTTTACTGTTGAATATTTCTAGCCGCTTAGGGGGCATTCTGCTAATGGTTGGTGTTTTATTTGCCTTAGAAGTTCTGATTGAAAGTTTGGAAATATGGGGTGACAATAGGACACCACTCTTCAATAGCTTAAAATTCATTGGAAATAGCGATTATCGCCAAGCCTGTTTGCAAAAATGGAATGATAGAAAAAAATAGGCTCTTCGTCAACTGTAGTGGGTGACTTATCATTAACATCTAGAGAGAATCGTTCTGGTTCTCTCTATTTCTCTCTTTCTGGTTTTCGAGAGACAACCTAAAAAGGTCACTCCCCTGACCCTTTTAGTATTCAAAGCGATGAGACTTTTGGTTTTAAAGTTTTTGAACTTCCGGAATCCAAAAGCTTGGCGTTTGATATCTTTGATGAGTTTGTTATTTGCTTCTAGCTTCGCGTTAGAATAGGGAATTTCTAAGGCATTAATAATATAGCTTTTGTATTTCAAAAAAGTTTTGAAGACCGTTCGAAACTCTTTATTCACAGTTTCCAGATGCTCCTCGATTAAGTCAAAAAAGTGGCTAGCTTGTTTCTCTTGAAAATGAAACAGTAATAGTTGATATAGGTCATAATAATAGCGCAGTTCCTCAGAGAAAGGTAAGGTTTTCTGAACGACTTCTCGAGGGGTTAAGGTTTGTCTAAAGGTCCTTGAATAGAACGTCTCCAGAGTATCTTTTTGTAAGATTCGCCAGTGATTCTTCATCGCTCGATAAGGTAAGGATTGCGTGTCAAAAGATTTCATAATGGCAATTCTCGTAGCTATCATAGCCCTACTTATACTCATCCAAAATCAAAAATAGCAGAAGTCCACTTTCGCTGAACAATCGTTTTTAAGTCACTCTAATGGAGAGCCTGAATAACAGATTGTAGCTTATCTATGACGTCATCTAATGTTTTAAAGG
>NZ_JBLOJT010000153.1:0-2743 GCF_047785745.1 Streptococcus pluranimalium
ATAATTTAATATTTTGGAAAGATAGCGAAGAGGCTAAACGCGGCGGACTGTAAATCCGCTCCTTCGGGTTCGGGGGTTCGAATCCCTCTCTTTCCATCCTAAACGGGCATAGTTTAAAGGTAGAACTAAGGTCTCCAAAACCTTCAGTGTGGGTTCGATTCCTACTGCCCGTGTTTATAGATTGTGGCGGGTGTGGTGAAGTGGTTAACACATCAGATTGTGGCTCTGACATTCGGGGGTTCGATTCCCCTCACTCGCCTATTTTGGGGTATAGCCAAGCGGTAAGGCAAGGGACTTTGACTCCCTCATGCGTTGGTTCGAATCCAGCTACCCCAGTTATATTTGCCGGCGTGGCGGAATTGGCAGACGCGCTGGACTCAAAATCCAGTGTCCGCAAGGACGTGCCGGTTCGACCCCGGCCGCCGGTATAGTGTTACTGTTAGTTTATCTAGCAGTTTTTATTTATATTCTTGTTTAACTGGTTAAGGAGTATCTTATGTTATTATCTGAGAGAATTGATGATTTTTTTAACTCTTTGATTGCGAAAACAGAGCATCAAAATGAGTTGCTGATTGGAAAATGTCAAAGTGATATTAGTTTGACAAGCACGCAAGAACATATTCTGATGTTATTGAAAGATGGAAAATGGACTAATACGGATCTTGCCAAAGCTTTGTCTATCAGTCAGGCAGCAGTTTCTAAAGCTGTGAAGCAATTAATCCAGAAGGAGTTAGTAGTCTCGGTGAAGGATGGTAAAGATGGTCGTGTAAGTTATCTGATGTTAACAGAGCAGGGTCTTCCAATTGCAATTGAACATGATGAACACCATCAATCTACTCTCCAGGTTTATGAAACGATTTTAACTGATTTTTCTGATAATGATCAAGACATTATTGCTCGTTTTGTTGATGCATTATCTAGAAAGGTGCTTTAGTTGTGCGCTATATTACTGTAGAGAATTTGGCTTTTCAGTATGATAATGAGCCAGTTCTTCATAATATTTCTTACCATTTAGATAGTGGTGAATTTGTCACCTTGACTGGTGAAAATGGGGCTGCAAAATCTACCTTAATGAAAGCGACTTTAGGAGTTTTGAAGCCTAAAAGCGGTAAGGTTAGTATTTCTGAAAAGAATATTTCAGGAAAGAAGTTGAGAATAGCTTATCTACCTCAACAAATAGCTAGTTTTAATGCAGGTTTCCCTTCTACTGTTGAGGAGTTTGTGACCTCTGGACGATATCCTCGTCAGGGATGGTTTCGTAGGATTACTCCGCATGATAAGGAGCATGTGAAAACGAGTTTAGAAGCTGTAGGTATGTGGGAGAGTCGTTATGAGCGTATAGGTAGTCTCTCAGGCGGTCAGAAACAACGTGTAGTTCTTGCGAGAATGTTTGCCTCTGATCCAGATATTTTTGTTTTAGATGAGCCAACTACAGGGATGGATGCTAGCACACTGAATAATTTTTATAAATTAATGCATCACAGTGCTAAAAAGCATGAAAAAGCAGTCTTGATGATAACCCATGATCCTGAGGAAGTTTCTGAATACGCTGATAGGAATATTCACTTAGTAAGAGATCAGTCTTCTCCGTGGCGCTGTTTTAATATTCATGAGGAGGAATAAAAATGACTGTTATTTCAGAAATGCTCTCTTATGAATTTATGCAACGGGCTGTTTTAGCGATTGTTGCAATGAGTTTATTTGCCCCTCTTTTGGGTCTGTTTTTGATGTTACGACGTCAAAGTTTAATGAGTGATACGCTGAGCCATGTTTCCTTAGCAGGTGTTGCATTTGGTATTTTGTTGGGCGTTTCACCTACATGGATGACGATTGTTGTAGTAATTTTTGCTTCGATACTTTTAGAATATTTAAGAGTAGTTTATAAGCATTATATGGAGATTTCTACAGCGATACTCATGTCTCTAGGATTGGCTATCTCATTACTGATTACTAGTAAATCGGAAAATAGTTCTGGGATTAATCTAGAACAATACTTGTTCGGTTCGATTATTACGATTAATAGAGAACAGGTTATTGCTCTGTTTCTCATTGCTAGTCTTGTGTTAATCTTATCTGCCTTTTTTATTCGCCCTATGTATATGTTGACTTTTGACGAAGACACTGCTCTGGTTGATGGTTTACCTGTTAGGTTAATGTCATTAGTGTTCAATATCATCACAGGTATTGCTATTGCTTTAATGATTCCGGCTGCGGGGGCGTTATTGGTTTCCACTATTATGGTTTTACCAGCAAGTATTGGGATACGAGTTGGTAAATCCTTTAAGGCAGTTATTATCAGTTCGATTATCATTGGATTTATCGGTATGCTTTCAGGAGTTATATTATCTTATATTTGGGAGACACCAGCGAGTGCGACGATTACAGTTATTTTTATTGCTATTTTTCTGAGCGTTAGTTTGTTGACAGCTTTGACTCGGAAAATAGGTTCATGAGTATGAAACTATGGCTATGAAATATTGATCTATAACATTAGAATAGACTTATCTAACGAATAAAAGTAATTAAACTTTCACAGTCTTTAAGTGATCAAATATCTTGTTATTTTATTCTGGTTAGATATCCTATTTCATATTATTTGATAATTCTAGAGTATTAAAACCTTAGCTATAAAGACAGTATTTTATGATTAATGAAGAGACTAAGTATAAAAGAGTCTGAGACAAAAGTCTATCAGTCATAAAAAATCAGAGATTCACGTTTGATGTGAGTCTCTGATTTTAAT
>NZ_JBLOJT010000154.1:0-2704 GCF_047785745.1 Streptococcus pluranimalium
GCACACGTTGACGAGAAGCATTAGGGGACTACAATTGAGAATCGAACAAATCATACTGGTTTATCATTTGAGATATTTTGAAATCAACTAGCACCACGGGTATTTTTTACTACAACAACAAACGCATTAAAGCAAAACTAAAAGGACTTAGTCCTGTCCAATACAGAACTAAGTCCTTTCAATAATGAGTTGTCCAACTTTTTGGGGTCAGTACATTTCACGAGTGAAATAAGGTTTTTTCATCAGTGAGTTTCTCCACCGATAGATTGTATATCTGACTTACCGAAATATTCTGCAATTGTTTCAACAGCAATCTTAACACCTTTACCCATATCTTCTATATTCATCGAAGGCATATTGGGTTTATCTACAACTTGTTCGGACATAAATGGAATATGCATAAATCCTGCATGCTTTACAAACGGAAATTTCTTATCAACTAGATAGAGAACTTGATACATAAGATGGTTACATACAAATGTCCCTGCTGTGTTTGAGACAGAAGCTGGTAATCCTGCCTCTTGAATAGCCTTGGTGATAGCTTTTATTGGAAGCGTACTGAAATAGGCTGGCTGTCCATCTTCACGGATAGGCTGATCAATCGGTTGATTTTTCTCATTATCTGGTATACGTGCATCATCTTGATTTATAG
Organism: Streptococcus pluranimalium; assembly: GCF_047785745.1. Classification (GTDB taxonomy): domain Bacteria; phylum Bacillota; class Bacilli; order Lactobacillales; family Streptococcaceae; genus Streptococcus; species Streptococcus pluranimalium_B. The sequence continues at coordinate 653 of NZ_JBLOJT010000154.1, forward strand.
CTACACGTTCAGGTGTTAGTCCAAAGCGACCTCCCGCTTGGCCAACACACAGAACTGCATCAGGACGAAATTCGTTGATTGCCTTTTCCAGAACGTCTGCGGATTTGTGAAATACCGTTGGAATCTCAATCCATTTCACTTCTGCTCCAGATACTGAATCAGGAAGAAGTTTTACAGATTCAAGTGCAGGATTTATCGCTTCACCTCCGAAGGGATCAAAACCAGTTACTAAAATTTTCATAAAAAAGCTCCTTTCAATGTCTCCATCTAGCATAACTAACTTATAATTAGAATGCAAGGAAATACATCAAGATTATATGAACAACAATCATGATTAAAGCAATTGGTGCCTGTGCTTTGATAACTCCATTAGGATTTTTCATATCCATAAGAGCAACCGGAAGAGCATTAAAGTTTGCTGCCATAGGAGTAAGGAGAGTTCCACAATAACCAGCTGTCATAGCAAGAGCACCGGCCATAATAGGATTTGCTCCAAGTTCAAAAACAAATGGTACGCCAATGCCTGCTGTTATAACTGTAAAAGCTGCAAAGGCATTCCCCATAATCATCGTAAATATAACCATTCCTAAGACATAAGCGAGAACACCGAAAAATCGGCTTTGATCGGGAACAACGCCACCAATCATTCCAGCTATAACATCTCCCACACCTGCTGCAGTAAAAATAGCACCTAGTGCCCCTAATAATTGCGGTAAAATTCCACTAGTAGATACTTGTTGAATCATTCTGTTATTTTCATCCAACAGACTGTCAGGTTTCTGCTTAGTTATGTATAGTGCAGCTAGTGTTGCAATAATAGCTGCTATAGCTATAGCAACTCTGCTAAAATCTGGTAATATTTGAGCAATAACAAGTGCTAAAACAGCCATCAAAATTACTGGAAGAAAAATCATATTTCCAATCTTTTGAGAACGCTTCTCAGCAATTACTTCATCTAATGGAGCAAATTGTCCAATGTTAACTTGCTTAAAGAGGGTTAATAAAGCTAAAACAACAACAATACTACCAATGATTTTATTGGGTAAGAAACTACCACCTATAAAAGTAACACCTATTAATCCCCAGAAAATTCCAGTACCTACTCGTGAAGGATTAGTCTGATCGTTGAATGCTTTAAATGCAGTATGAAAGAATTGAATCCCAATAATGACATAAGCAATCTCGAGCAATGTGTTTCCAAATTCAACCATTACTTATCCCCCTTATTTCTTTTATGATTATTTTCAATCTTCTTATCAAATTGATAGTTATAAATTGCAATAATAACAATTGATACAACTGCAATTACCATTGAAGATAGTGCAATTTTAGAGGCATTGTCCTCATATCCTAATGATTTCAATGTACCACTAATTAATAAGACCCCACCTGCAGCGGCAAAAGTATTTTGGGCAAAGAAGTTACCGAAGTTTTCATTCGCAGCTGCTCGAGCCTTAATTTCTTCTAATTCGTCCTCTGATAATTCTTCACGAACTTTAGCCTCCGCTGCTGCTTCTCCCATAGGCTGAACAAGCGGACGTACAAATTGAGGGTGTCCACCTAGACGAATTGAAAATAGACCGGCAATTTCACGGATAATAAGATAAACAGTATAAAATCTTCCAACTGTCAACCCTTTCATTCGTTTTATCAGGTATATGGCACGCTGTTTTAGCCCGTAAGTTTCAGAAAGTCCAACTAAAGGTAAAGTTATAATAAAAATCGTCATAATCCTCTGATTCGTAAACTCTTGACCCAGCATTTCCAAAAATTCTGGGAACGAAATACCTGAAACAAAGGCAGTTACAAGACCTGCAACTACTACTGTGGCAATTGTATCAAATTTTAATATAAATCCTAATACAATGATTAGAATACCGATAAGCTTTATCCACTCCATAAGCCAACTCCTTTTTAGTGATACTTCATTATATCAATATGATAATTAAACATCAATAAGTTTCTAAAAGTGTTTATACCCAAAAATTTAACTTCTTTTTCAAAAAAATAAGGTATAATAAGACATTCTCATAACTCGTGGTGCTAGTTGAC
>NZ_JBLOJT010000155.1:0-2609 GCF_047785745.1 Streptococcus pluranimalium
CGCTTTTCTGAACTTTGTGCGCTATTTGATATTGAGCACACGTTGACGAGAAGCATTAAGGGACTACAATTGAGAATCGAACAAATCATACTGGCTTATCATTTGAGATATTTTGAAATCAACTAGCACCACGGGTACTATACTTATCATTGTATCATATTTTTTAATCTTCTTGGGGTACCAAATGGTGTCTGAAAGCATATACTACCGCTTGCGTACGATCATCAACTTGTAGTTTGGCTAAAATGTTGGACACGTGAGTTTTTACCGTTTTTAAAGATATAAATAATTCATCAGCAATGGTTTGGTTATCGTAACCTTTGGCTAATAAATACAGGATATCTCTTTCTCTAGCAGTGAGATCCTCATGCAGAGCAGGATGCTCGTCGTGAAGTTTCATCTTTTGCTCAACTTCTGTTTCAATAGCCAGTTGACCTTCAGCAACTTTTCGAATCGCATTGAGAATTTCTGGCGCATTGGATGTTTTTAACATGTAGCCTTTGGCACCTGCTTGAATAACTGGGTAAATTTTCTCATTATCAAGATATGAGGTCAAGACTAATATTTTCGCTTCTGGCCTTTCCTTTAGAATTTGCAAGGTCGCCTCTACCCCATCCATCTCTGGCATAACCAAATCCATCACAATAACGTCTGGACGTAAGTCAAGAGCTTTACTTATTCCCTCTTGACCATTACCTGCTTCTCCAATCACTGTAATATCTTGTTGAAGATTTAAAAAACTTTTCAAACCCATTCGTACCATCTCATGGTCATCAACTAATAATACGCTTAAATTACTCATCTACTTCTCCTACTAGTGGTAAAATCACTGTCATCGTAACACCTTGATTGGGTGCAGAAATCATCTGGAAACTTCCTGCCATATCTGAAACACGATCTTCCATATTTTTCAAGCCATAACTAATTCTCTTAGCTTTTTCAACATCAAACCCTACGCCATTATCAATCATCTTTAACTGAATCGACCTAGGTGTCTGGTAAAGATAAATATCCAGTTGACTTGCTTTTGAATGTTTTAGAGTATTACTAATAAACTCTTGAATAATACGAAATAAGTGATCTTCAATTGGCTTTGGCAAAACTTGTAAATTTTCCTTAAAAGATACTTGAATTGGGCTCTTATCTTTAATCTCCTGTAAAATCATCTCTAAGCCTTGTTTAAGAGACTTACCTTCTAGCTCAGTAGGGCGCAAATGAAGTAGCATAACACGTAAATCATTTTGCGCATTTGTTAAGATATCTTCTGTATTTTTCAACTGTTCTTGTAAGGCTTCTTGACTCAAGCTTGAAAGGCTGTATGAAATCCCTGATAAAATCATGACAGCTGCAAACAGCTCTTGACTCACAGTGTCATGTAAATCTCTTGCAATACGCTTTCTTTCGTCCTGTATGATACTTTCTTTTTGAAAAAGATCAACATTTTCCGTATTTTGCAGTTGCTGAGTTAAGGTCATTGTTTTTTCAGATAACTGATTGATCATTCTTCCCAGTTCATCATCTCCTGCCTGAACCGGTTGATTATGAACGATTCGTCTTAAATTTTTAAAAATATGGCGATGGGCATGATAATTAAGCAAGGTTGATACAAAAATTAACATAATTGTTAACGAAATCGTCAACAAAACAATGGAAAAGATGAACTGATTTAGTCGTTCAACATCCATAACAACATCTTTTAAGGATATAGAAAAGGAATCCAGAATCAATGAGACAATGGAAAAGATAATAACCAATGCATAAAGAAAAAGTAAGATAATATGAGATTTTCTCATCGGCTCATCACCTCTGTATCCCCTGCAAAATTACTAATAACGATCTTTACGCTACGGCTACTGTCTTCATAATCATCGCTTCTTAGTTTGATTGTCTCATTTCTCAAATCATATACTTTATGATCAAAAAAAGCCACTGAGCCATAAATAGAACTCACCGTCAAACTAACAGAAACATCTATAGGAACAAGAATTTTTGTCGGCCCATATACTTTCCTGATGAGAATAACGTTATCTTGATTCCTTAAAATCACTTTAGACAAATCAATCGTATCATTCCCACTGATACGAATTACATCAATATCATCAAAATAATAAGTATCAGAAGTCAAATCATCGTCTTGTCCAAACCATTGATTACGATACTTAGTTAAGGTCACAGGTCTTGTTTCAAATGATAATTCAGCCAGTCGATTGTTTTTTTGAACCTGTGAAAAATGATTGATCATAATGTAAATCAACCCTACTACCATTGCTAAAATAATAAAAGGATTAAGCATCATAATCAAGAAAAATATCAATAAACACGCTGTCAGAATGAAATTAATCTTATCTGTATTATTATAAAATTTAAGTGCTAATAAGGTTAAGATAAGAATCGCTATGAATCGTGGTATATCATCTGATAAAATGGTCATCATTGCTAAAAGTAATAAGATAGCTTCGACGATTAAAAAAAATTGAAATTTACGCATAAAACCTCACTGTTATCACTACAAATAAGTTTACCATAAGTTCCAAAGAAGAGCATCAGCCTAAAGACTTACAAAAAAAGTATTTCTAATATGAAATACTCAGATTGAAGACAAAGCTCTT
>NZ_JBLOJT010000156.1:0-2481 GCF_047785745.1 Streptococcus pluranimalium
TGAGCCAGATACTTAGGTATTAGGCTCACTTTGAGTTTTCTTTAATATAATCCAACTTTTGCTGACGTGTTTTTTGTTTGAAATAGACTTCGGCACTTTGGGCCTCTTGTTTGCTTGAAAACCCTTCTTGATAGAGGAGTTTGACTGGTAAGCGGGCTCTGGTGTATTTGGCACCTTTGCCAGCATTGTGTGTGCTCAAGCGACGCTCGACGTCTGTTGTGTAGCCAGTGTAGAGGGTCTTATCAGCACATTCTAGGACGTACATGTAGGCTTTAGTCTCAGTCATTTTTGTCCTCTTTTTCCGAAGTAAATCTCGAAAAGCTCATCTGTATAATCACCATTGTCTTTGTGGACAAAGAGTGGTGGCAAGATTTTTAATCCGTCGGTAGAACCATCTTTGATGGCTTCAATCAGTAGCATATTGGCATCTTTCCCCATTTTAGGATAGACAAACTGAACACGCTTTGGCGCTAAGTTATACTGTCTTAAGGTATCAAGGATGTCCAAAAAACGATCGGGACGATGGACCATGGCTAAGCGGCCATTGGATTTGAGAGCATGTCTGGATACCTGGCAAATCTCTTCTAAGTTAGTGGTGATTTCATGGCGTGCCAAGAGATAGTGCTCGGACAGGTTTTTCTTGGAGGTTTCGGTGGATTTGAAGTATGGGGGATTGCAGAGGATGAGGTCTACTTGAGAACGAGGGACGTGTTTTAGGAGGTTTTTAAGGTCATCCTGAACCATGGTCACTTGCTTCTCTAGACGATTGAGCTGAATAGAGCGTTCTGCCATGTCAGCCAATCGTTCCTGAAGTTCCACCAAAGTAATAGGGGCTTTGGTTCTGGTACTGGCAAAAAGACCGACAGCTCCATTTCCCGAACAGAGATCCACAATGAGTCCTTTGGAAGGAATTTTGGGGAAGCGAGATAGGAGGACACTGTCGATAGAATAGCTGAAAACAGCCTTGTTTTGAATGATTTTAACATCTGTTGAGAAGAGCTGATCAATGCGCTCTCCTTCTTTTAATTGCATTTGAGACATGTTTTTATTATAGCAAAAAATAGGATAACTGTGGCTACCTCTTGCTTTTGACTGTATCTATTTTTGGATTAAAATTTTGATAAAGAGATGTGGTATTCAGAATGTTAGAATCGGAAGTCTCTTTGCTGTGGATGTTTTCTATAATAATGAAAGTGTCTAACGCTAAAGTTATCAGAATTTTAAGCTCATATTTACCTTGACAGTCAAACTAAAATTGCCTAAAATTCTCCATAGAATTTTGTTTACAAGGAGATACCATGTTTTTAATATACCTATTTTTAGGATTGATGTTTATGACTCGATTAGTATTTTTACGTTTATCGATTCGAAATGAAAAAGCTATTTTAGCCAACGGAGGCAAAGAATATGGAGAGAACGTCTCTAAAGCGATCACTGTTTTGCATATTAGTTTTTATCTTGCTGTAGCGATTGAGATTTATTGTCGTCAGTCTTCTTTTGATACGACGTCATTACTAGGGTTGTCTTTGATGATTTTTTCAATTGTTATCTTGAGAATGGTCACAAGTTTGTTAGGACCAATCTGGACCATTAAGTTGATGTTGGTCAATGACCATCAGTTTGTAGATCATTGGTTATTTAAGACTTTTAAACATCCAAATTATTATTTAAATATCATGCCAGAATTACTCGGAATCTGTTTGTTAGGGCATGCTTGGACATCGGCAGTGATGATTCTGCCACTCTATGTGCTTGCTTTGATACTTCGTATTCGTGAAGAAAACCGTCTGTTAGTCGAAGTCATTATTCCCAATACCCGCTTAAAGCAGTAGTCCTAAGATAGAGAATAGGGTCGAAAACGGTAACGCGAAGGGGGCGATTTCCCCTCAGTAGTCGCTCCTTCTTTGGTTTGGGCTAAGACAGTTTCTTACCAGACTGTCTCGCTATCACCTCTGAACCATTCAAACAGTCAGGGGAGTGACTATTCGAAGTTGAAAAATTGATAAGCAAGGCTTTCTTCGTTCGTTAGAGCTGTAAAAGTTGATGACATCAGCGCTTATAGATCAGACTTGCTTTGCAAGTCATAGTTTTCAACCGTCAAGGCTTATATGCCTTCAAACACTCAATGATTGTGTCTGGATTAGCTGACGGCATAACCTAAAAAAGCAAGGACTTTTGTCCTAGCCTCTAGGGGTTATTATTGAGCCAATCGTGGTATTTTTCAACAAGATTGATAGCCATTTGCGTGGCAAGAGCTGCAGAAAAGCTTTCAGTACCTTCCAAGTTGTCACCAGTGACTTCAAGTTTTGTTTCGTCGTAGATGGCTTTGAGGCTATCTTCAGATAGAGTTGCTTTAAAAGCTTCGAATTGGTTCATAAGACTATTACCTCCTTTAGTGAGTTGTTATTTTACTGTCATGATATAGAAAAGGTTTTCAATAGTCAAGTGAAAAGGGCATGAGATTTGTTGTCAGTCTTCTTG
>NZ_JBLOJT010000157.1:0-2480 GCF_047785745.1 Streptococcus pluranimalium
ACCATGAGAAGAACGATCGAAACTCGCTTTTCTGAACTTTGTGCGCTATTTGATATTGAGCACACGTTAACGAGACGCATTAGGGGACTACAATTGAGAATCGAACAAATCATACTGGCTTATCATTTGAGATATTTTGAAATCAACTAGCACCACGGGTACTTGTTGCTTTTAATAAGGATACAAAGGTAATGGGTATACAAGTTTGTCGGGCAAAAACTAGGGGAATATTTTCTTTTTCAAAACCTGTTGGGGAGCAAAAAGGTATAATTATTTACTAACTGCAAGCGTGATTTTCATATCCTGAACATTGATAATTGTCTCCTGCTTACATTTTGGACAGTAGAGAGGAAAGTTTTTTAATTCCGTGTCTTCCCGTATCATAGTACGGGTTTTATTGCCGCATACAGGGCAATATATCCATTCTGAAATAATAGTTAGCATATAATATCATCACCGATTATCTTTATTTTCATACTCATCAAATTGTTTTGTTTTTTTCAATATCCACAGTGCGTAACTTACGCTAACAATACATAATACTGCACTTGAAATAATATGAAACTTCATTGAAGAATTTTCAACAGCAAAAACGCTCGAAGAATTTACAAAACTATGTGCAATAATACACGGCAAAAGGCTCTTTCCTTTGTAAAAAATAATCGTAAAAAGAATGCCTATTGCGATTGCATAACAAACTTGTAAGAGTGTAGGTGTTAAATCTTTTCCGTTTAGTAAGTTTACAATATGTCCAATTCCAAAAGTAACACTTGAGGTAACAATCGCCAACTTTACATTATCCTTGTATAATGATTTGAACAGAAATCCACGAAAAATAATTTCTTCAATGAATCCAACGCAGAGCATACTTAAAATATATAACACAGTTTCTAAAACAGATAACTTCATCGTAACGCCATTCCACAGGTTAATACTCATAATTAGAAGTAGCGGAGCAAAATATAAGTAATTTCTAAGGCTTCCATTAAAAGAACACAGACCGTATTTTTCTTTTAAGTTGTGTTTACGCACAAAGCCTAAAAGAAGCAATGTAAAAACGATAGCAACGGGTGCAGTAATTATTTTTTCAGTGCCAAGCGAAGCAGAAAAGCTGTCAGCAACACTGAACAAAACAACATAGGAAATAATCCAAACTAATGAGAAATTTAATTCATTTTTCTTATATAAACGATACATTATAATCCTCCTTTTAATGAATAAATTATTCCATCAAATACCAACTCTAAATCAGATATAATCGTCTGCTCGTCATAGGTTATTTCGTTATTTGCAAACATACTTGCATATCCGTGTGCAATCAAAAACAATGAGCGAAAAATAGTTTTTGCTTGTTCTGTATTGATCCCTGCCTCTTTGCTGAGTGTAGCTATAATAGGCTGTAATTCTTCAGAATTTATCAACTCAGAAATGTTTTTTCCTATAAACTCATTTGTTTGAAAGAGAAACCGAAACAAATTTTTCTCTGTTTCAGCAAAGCGTATATAATTCAGTCCAATATTTTTCATCGGATTTTCACTCTGAATATTAGTTATATATTTGGAATGATATTCATCTGCCTTAACATATACAGTTTTTTTCAATTCCTCTATTGTTTTAAAATGATACATAACAGGTTGAGTGGAACAGCCTAATTTTTTTGATACAGTTCGTGCATTGATATTTTCTGCTCCTTCACTTCGTGCTATCTCAAATGCCGCATCTATAATCATCTCTTTTGTAATTTTCACCTTTGGTGGCATTGTTTTCACCTCTTCATCATATTATAATTAATGTTATATAACTTTAATTATAATTAAAAGAGAGCTTTTTGTCAAGTTTAGTAACGAAACTAAAATAAAAATAAGCGGCAGAGCTTTTACCCTCTGCCGTCTTTATCTACTTATCCGAAGATAATTTCCTTATTCACAATCTCCCTTGCACACGCTTGTATATTATTTATTCTCTGCACCTACTCTAAGGCGTTTTCCGACTTTAACTGTTCTGTTATGCCCTGCGACTGTTTCATCTGTTCCACAAGCCTTTTAAAGCGTTCCTCCGTCTGTTTATCGACATCGACAAGATATTCATTTAACTTACCACTTGTGAGCAGCGTAGTGTAAAATATTTTGTTATGTTCCTGTAAATAGCGTTTGTGTCGCTGTCCCCATAAGCCGATAGGCTTGTGTTCTTTTTCGGTTGGTAATGTAAGACAAGGAATACTCGTGGTGCTAGTTAATTTCAAAAAAAGCCCAAGAGGACTATACTGTAAGTGACAAAACAAACAGGAGGTAGTCCTAATGAGCTACTTACAGTATACCGCTAAATCCCATCATTTACAATGGAATATCAAACAATTATCCCAAATTTGTTCTCAATTTTATCGCCATTACTGTCCCGATTCGTTGAAGCATCGTCGCAATATCAGTTTAGCCAAAGTTTCGGATGAGTCACTGCTTGTTTTATTGCTACTTCAAGCTGAA
>NZ_JBLOJT010000158.1:0-2431 GCF_047785745.1 Streptococcus pluranimalium
TTTCTAATGAGTTGTTTGACGCTTTTCATTATAAGTCATGTGGGACTTTTTTTGATACAATTAAAAAGCCCTATAACATCCGCAGAGGATTTACCCACTACAGTCTTATAGAGCCGAGATTGTCCTGTTCATTTTTACCTCATCCAACACCTGAGCCGTGTCATGATGACTACTAGAATTGCTATTATGGAATCATTTGTCAAGCAGTCTCTAGCCTATCGGGCTTTTAAAAAGCATTGGCGACTCTTTTAAAAAGATAGTTGAAAGCTCTCTTATAAACCTTTCTATTCACGAAAATTTAGACAAAATACCGCGTGAGATCATAAATAAGGCTCTAGCTTTCTCAAACGAGCTTCGTTGTTATTATGACCTCTATCAGCTACTGTTATGTCGTTTTCAAGAAAAGAATTATAGTCTTTTGAATTAACTTTGATACATGGTTACTTTCGACTTGCCCTACTCAAGCAGACTAGATGATACCGAGGCAGATAGAACTGAATCTCATCAAATCAAGTCAACAAGGTCTGCTTTTAATATTCGAAGAGTATCAAGTACTGTCTGTGTCTCAACTCCTTGTTCTGAAAGTTAATTCATTTGACTGTAAAATACTCATACCAAAGAGAGAACCAATCTGATTCTCACACGCTTAGTTATCGTCATCTGCTATAGTTGCATATGACTGATAAGACGATATGTTCTAGGTTTTAGCTAACTGTATAAATTCAGCAGCTATTTTTGTAATATCACTAAACTGTTGTTTTTCTGCTAGCTGATTAAATTCGCCCCCGATACCAATGATTGAGGCGCCACTCTTAAACCAATCTTGGGCATTAGTTAAGCTGACACCGCCTGTTACCATAAGGCGAACTTGTGGCAAGGGACCTTTGATAGATTTAAGAAAACTAGTTCCTAAGCTACCGCCTGGAAAAATTTTAACGATTTCACACCCAGCTTCAAGAGCGGTTGTAATTTCAGATAAAGTCATACATCCAGGTAGATAAGGAACGGTATAGCGATTGCAAATGGTTGCTGTATTGGTATTAAAAGAGGGTGATACAACAAATTTAGCGCCAGACAAAATTGCTAATCGGGCAGTTTCTGAATCTAAAACGGTTCCTGCTCCAATAATGATATGTGGATCAGCTTGGTAGAGGTTATTCAATGCTTTGATGACCTGACTGGCTTCAGAGTTGGTATAAGCTACTTCAACAGCAGTGATTCCACCTTCTATACAGGCTTTGGCTGCTTGGATAGCTTCATCTTTGGTATTTCCTCTTATAACGACAACAACTTTTTGTTGCTCAAGTTTTAATAGTATTTCAGATTTTATCATAACCTTCTTCCTCAACGGACAATATCATTAGTTTGATGAAGTACTTTTTTGACGTTTTCTGGCGACTCAAACATATTGTCTCCAGAAATAGTGCATTTGAGACTGGCAGCTGCAACAGCAAAATTGACGATGTCTTGAGGGACGGCGTTTTGTAACAACTGATAAAGTGCGCCAGCAACGAAGGCATCACCGCTACCAATGCGTTCTAAGATTGGCGTTGTTATTTGCTTTGACACAACGAATTGTGCTGATTTATTGTATAGATAAGCCTGATAGCTATTACGTCCCCATTCATCTTGCAGCCGACTGGTGTGAAATATAGTTTGCAGGTCGAATGCTTTTGTTAAGTCAAGCATTCGTTTTTTAATATCCTCTTGACTAGCTGTAGAACGATTGAAAAAGCTTGTATCGCTTTCTGATAGCATCAGTGGCTCTATTCCAAAACAAATGTCAATGTCTTTTGCAAAATCTGAAAAAACATGTTTAGCTTCGAGTGGATCAATAAGATGGCTTCTAAAATTGAGGTCTAAGGAGAGCAGTACCTCTCTTTTTTTAGCTTCTTTGATTAGTAATTTAGTAATATCCCTTAACTCTTTGCTTAGTGCTAGCGTGATACCGCTAAAGTGAAAAAGCTTAACATTATTAAAAAGCGCATCGAAATCAATATTATCGGTCTTTAAATAATGGAGGCAGGTCAAGTCTCTATCATAAGTAATTTCACCTTGGCGACAACCATAAGGAGGCTGAACGAAATAAATGCCCAAACGGTTATCGAGTTGCTGAATCGCTGAGACATCAATATGATTGGAACTTAAAAAATTCATAAAAGTTTTACCAATCGGATTGCGAGGTAGTGCTGTCAATAGCCGTGTATCTTGCTCAAATCCTTGTAGAGCTCTTGCGATGTTAACTTCTGACCCGCCGTAATACAGATTAGTCGGAACCTGATTTGTAAACAGTTGATATGGTGATGGGCTAATACGAATGAGTGCTTCACCAAATAGAAGTACTTTGGACATAATAGGAAAAGCCTCCTTATATTATATTTAGTGCAGTTAGCTACTGCCAAAGCCCAAGTGTTATACTTGGAAAAACCAT
>NZ_JBLOJT010000159.1:0-2424 GCF_047785745.1 Streptococcus pluranimalium
TGCCTTTCTGAACGTTGTGCGCTATTTGACATTGAGCACGCGTTGACTAGAAGTATTAGGGGACTACAATTGAGAATCGAACAAATCACACTGGCTTATCATTTGAGATATTTTGAAATCAACTAGCACCACGAGTAAGAAATAGCAAAGGTTTGCTACGCTTTTTAAAAAAATGTGACAAAATTCAAGTTTTTGTCACATTTTTTATGTTTGGTTTTACCGTATAATTCCAATTCTAAAGTGTTAAAAAAGCAGATAATAACAGTGGTATAGAGGATTTCAGAAAAAAATGTAAAAAAAATGCAAAAAAAATTGTGTTATTTCAACTTAAGTGTTATAAGATAGGGTACTCTTAATATCTTGAAAACTAGTAAACTACTAAACTACTAGCTATGCTAGTGGTTAGCAAGGCTTTGAGCTTCAATTTATCAATTGATAAATTTTTGAAATGAATATATTTCGTGAATTGGTTACATCGGATTATTTTAAGAGTTATTAAGAATGCAAGCTAAAAATAACCTTATCTAAATTATTTAGTTGGTTAAAAAATTAGGAGGAAATAGATGTCATTGTTTAATAATCATGACTTATCTCAAACACGACAGCGATACAGCATCAAGAAATTTAAATTTGGTGTGGCATCGGTTTTGGTAGGTCTTTCATTTTTAGGATCTGCATCACCAGTGATGGCTGAAACATCTGTACCATCTACTGTGATAGAAGAAAATGAAGACGGGAAAAAGATCACAGACGAGGTCTCCCTTACTGAAGCATCTGAAGCGAAGTTGCCGGCAAATACCACAACTGATACTTCTGTCGTTAAATATGAGGAACTTGAATCTGTACGTCAATCTGCTACTACCGTTGAAGAAATTCAAAACATTATTGATCTAGCACGTGGTGCCGGGGATGAAAATAATGAAAAACAATCTTCATCATCTACTGATAGCGTTCCGGCCGATAGAGAAGTAGAACCTAAAGAAATGTCTGATGATACTAGGGATGATAAAGAGTTTGAGGAAGAGGCAGAAGTTCCTGTTACTAATGTAACAGATCAAACGGTTCCTCAAATCAATGCCTTTATTACAGACATTATTAACCGGCCTGATAATACGCCGCTTCTAGAACGGTTTGATACGACATACCAAACTTCAGAAGATAAAGTAGACGCTGTAAAGGTTCTTTTGAGTCAAGTTTATACTCCTGAAGTAGTTAATGAGCTTACAAGTCTAGCAAAGCTTAATCTTTCAAAAGGGATGAGCAGCAAAGAAGTCTTAACAGCTATTTTGGCTGCAGGTGTTGAGTTAGCTAATAATAAGAGTCGCTTAGATGGTGGACATCATGTTTTAGCGGTTTTAGAGCAACCAGTGGCTTTAGGAAGAGCGACATATAACCCCAAAGCTCGGTTAATTGTAACATCTCAGAACGCCTCTAAGCATTTTACATCTTCTGGACATGCTTATCGTAAACCTTCAGGTGTCTTTGTTTTAACAGAAGATACTAGTGGACAAGCTGGAAGTGTGCCTTTGAAAAGGCGTATTGATATGAATCAGAGCTTCGTACTTGAAGGGCGTGTAAACCTTGGAAACAAGTATGAAGGTAAGAAAATCGGTAACAGGGCTGGTGGAGATGGTATTTCTTTTTCATTTACGACAGCAGTGCCTGGAGCAGTTGGAATTCCTGGAGCTAGTATTGGTTTAGGTACTATTCCTTATTCATTTGGGTTTAAGTTGGACACTTGGCATAATACATCAAGACCCAATTCTAATCAAAAATCAGAAGCAGATCCGAAGTTTCCAGGCTATCAAAATGGAGCCTTTGGAGCCTTCTTTGCTACGAATAATCAGGGTGTCGCTTATACTGCTAAAACCGATGCAGCTAGACTAATTAAACAACCAGAATCTAACAATTTTGAAGATGTAGTCGTTGAATTTAATGGAAGAACGAAAGAAATGACCGTGACTTATGCTGGTCAAACGTTTAGAAAAAATGTTCAAGGATACATAGATAGTACTAGAAATACGACAAGGCAGATACGTGGGAGTGAAGAATTAAGTTTTGCTATTTTTGGATCAACAGGTGCAGGAACTAACTTACAGGAATTTGAACTAAAAAAGTTTGAATATTCAACAGGTGGTAGCTATATAACTGTCCGTCAGGTTGATGATAGCACTGGAAAACTTCTGAATGAAAAAACATTTTCTAGTGAAGATTACCGTAATTCAGTTATTGATCTCAGAAATGAATTAAACTTACCAAATTACATATTAAGTCGTTCAAACGAAGACACTGCTAGGGGCTATAAATCTAAAAACCGCATATCATTTATACCAGGACTACAGACAGTAACATATACTTATAAGCAGGACGCGAACAACAACGGTACCCCAGATACTGACGATGTCGCAGCCGCTGAAGCAGCCG
>NZ_JBLOJT010000016.1:0-26572 GCF_047785745.1 Streptococcus pluranimalium
ATAAGAAAAGCCTATGAAATCAATGTTTCTAGGCTTTTTCTTTTTTCTCTGTTTTCAGTCTACGCGATAGAAATACTCGTTCGTATTACCACTATTATCATACTGGCCAACCAAAAGGCGTTCTTTGCTCTTATCTGACTGATCTTTATTTGAGGCAATATCACCTACTGGTAGGTAGCGAATACCATACCCACCTGAAGGGCTACCAATAGGCTGTACACCTGTTCCCCATTGATTGTTAGTATTTGAAAGATCACCTGCCTGTCCTTGGGAACCATTCATCGTTACCGTTTTATCAGCTGAAATAGTAATGTCATCACCCTTGGCATTTTTCCAAGTACCAACTAAGTGTTCAAAAGTATAGCTCGTCGAACTAGAATCAGGGATTGTTGTTTCGGAGGTGGCTACATTTTCTTTGCCCAATACCTGCCAGTTTAAACCTGATAGGTCTAGAGGGTTTTCAGCCATACTTGCTTGCTGCTCTTCTGAACCCATGATAATCGCTTTTTCCTCGACTGTGGTAAAACCACTATTATCAGGATTTAGGCGTATCTTTTGCAAACTCCCTTTTCCCTGATGAGATGTCCATTCAAGGCGAGTAACCGTTCCATCTGCATTAACTTCAAAACTAGAACGATAACCACCACCTGAAGCAACTTCTGAATGTGCTAAATAGGTAGAAACGTTATTTTTGAGGTAATAAAGAGCTATCGGATGAATACCGTTGCCAACATCTGTCCCTGTAAACAACTCCTTGCTGCCATTCTTATCAATATCATAAAAGGCATAATGACTGACATTATTAACGTCTGAAGCAATTTTAGAGAGTGTATCTGCATATAGAGCCTCATAATCTTTTAAATCATTTTTCTCTGACTGTGACCTTGATGGTTCTGTAGAACCAGATTGATCAGATGTCGATTTTGTCACTGTTTTTTTGGATGACTGAGTCGTTTTCTTAGATCGTTTGAGAGTCTTACTAGCATTCGACTCTTTCTTAGTTGACTGCTTAGACGATTCGGGATTAGTTTGACAAGCACTTAATAGCAGCACACATGATAAGCTAATTCCTAATTTTAATAATACCTTCATATTCAAATCCTCTCAACTTTTTCTCTATTATACCCTATTTCCAAGAAAAAGAGGTTTATTATAAGAATTGCTTTAAAAAAATATTATAATATCGTTTAAATGAGATTATTATGCCTTTTATATAAAAACCTAAATTAATAATTCGGCAACTTAGATTTGTTCAATAGAAGTGAACTGATCAACACTGACAAGGAACTCATCGCCATTGCCAATCCAGCTAATTCAGGGTTAAGGGTTAAGCCAAAGGCTACAAAAAGTCCAGCAGCGATTGGGATACCAATTAGATTATAGATAGAAGCCCAGAAAAGATTGAGGAGAATCCGTTTAAAAGTCTTCTTACTCATATCATAAGCTCTCACAACACCTAGCAAGTCATTTTGAATCAAGACAACGCCGCCCGATTCGATGGCAATATCCGTACCTGCCCCCATAGCGATGCCAACATCAGCGAGGCTAAGTGCTGGGGCATCGTTGATGCCGTCACCAACAAAAGCTACTTTACCTTCTTTTTGAAGCGCTTTGATCTGGTCCGCCTTATCTTGTGGCAAGACATCTGAAATAACTTGGTTGATACCGACTTCCTCAGCAATAGCGTGCGCCACACGCTCATTATCACCTGTCAACATGACTGTCTTAAGACCCCTAGCTTCCAAGGCTCTAATAGCTTGTTGTGAGGTTTCTTTAGGCACATCCTGAATGGCAATTAAGCCAATTACTTCTGATTCTTTAGCTAATATAACCACAGTTTTAGCTTGGTTTTGCAGTTCTTTCATTTGCTCTTCTAGAGAGTCTGGGAAGATTCTACCTTCTTGCAAACGACGATTTCCCAAGAAGACTGATTGCCCTTGATAACGTCCGGTGACGCCTTGCCCTTCTACAGCCTGGAAATCCTCTACAACACCCGTTTTAATCCCCTTATCGTCAGCATAAGCCATAATGGCTGTTGCGAGAGGATGTTCTGATGACGCTTCCAGAGCTGTCGCAATCCTTAGGACCTCTTCTTGATCACCAACCACATCCGTCACACGAGGCTTACCGAGGGTAATGGTTCCTGTTTTATCCAAAACCACGGTGTCGATATTTTGCAATTCTTGTAAGACAGTACCATTTTTAATTAAGACACCCATCTTAGCACTTCGTCCAGTACCAACCATGAGAGCCGTTGGCGTTGCCAATCCTAGCGCACATGGACAGGCAATAATCAAGACAGATACCGCATATATCATGGCCTGAGTACTACCAGCACCTAAGAAACTATACCAAACCATAAAGGTTAAAATGGCTAAAATAACGACAACAGGAACAAAAATCCCTGAAATCTTATCTGTCACATCTTGAATAGGGGCGTGACTAGATTGAGCTTTTTTAACAAAATCCACAATCTGAGCCAGCATAGTATCTTTACCAACCTTAGTGGCCTTAAAAGTGATGGTTCCATTGGCGTTGATGGTTGACCCGATAACCGTGTCTCCGACAGTCTTGCTGACGGGCATACTTTCACCAGTCACCATGGACTCATCAATGCTGGTTTTACCATCTGTGATGACTCCGTCAACAGCAATCTTCTCACCAGGTTTAACTTTAATCAGGTCATCGATGAGGATGTCTTCCAGAGCAATCTCTACAAAGTCACCATTTCTGAGGACACTAGCTGACTTTGCCTGCAAATCAAGCAATTTCTCCACTGCCTGAGAAGCATTTTTCCGCATCCGCTCCTCGAAAACCTGTCCTAAAAGAATGAACATGATGATAAATCCAGCACTTTCAAAATAGACCGGTAATCCCTTAAAAATAGCGTAGACGCTGTAAAGATAGGCTACCGAAGTCCCCAGCGCTACCAGAGTATCCATGTTGGCATTGTGATTTTTAAAAGAAGCCCAGGCACTTTTCAGAAATGGCAAACCTGAGAAGACCATGATAATCGTTGTAAAGAAGAAAGTTCCCCACTCGATAATCTTATGGTCGATGATATGAGTAAACATGGCAATCATGAGAAAAACCATGGGGATTGAGCAGATAAAAGCTATCCAGAAGCGAGTTCTAATCGTCATCAAAAACTCCTTTCTATTTTACAATGAGTTTTCCGTGATACATGTCCATGCCGCAGGCAAAGCCAAATTCACCTTTTTCATTTGGCGTCACTTCAATAACGAAATCTTCTTTGACAGGAAGGTCAGCCTTGATATCAAAGTCAGGGAAAACCACTTGATCAAAGCAAGCAGAATCTGTTTGACGGTCGAAAATGATATAAGCGGGGACGCCTTTTTTTAAAACAATGCTTTCTGGTTTATACCCACCATCCACAAGCACGCGCACTTCTTGAACATCACCTTTTTGAGTAGCTTTGCCCTCATTTTTCTTTTTAAAAAACATCCTAAACCCTCGTTTCTATTTGACAATTAATTTGCCGTGAATCATGTTCATGCCACAAGCAAATCCGAATTCTCCTGCCTCAGCTGGGGTAATCGTAATCGGAAAATCCTTCTTCATCGGTAGATCCTCATGGATACCAAAATCTGAAAAGACCACTTGGTCCAAACAGGATGATGGATCCTTACGATGAAAGACCAAAGTCGCTGGAATCCCCTTTTTCAAAACAATTGTCTGTGGAGTATAACCACCATCTACTGACACTTGAATTTCTTGATGGTTACCACGGACCACGGCTTCTTGTTGAGAGACCTCATGTTTTCCAAAGAACCACCAGATAATAAAGGCTATCATGGCTAAACTAAGTATTATGATAAGAAAATGTATCATGGCAATGCCCTCTCTTTTTGTTTACATTTGTAGATATATTTTAACAAAATTCCGTAAGAGAGTCAATTTCTTTTATGTTACTAATTAGTATTATTTGCTTTCCCTTCGAGACTGAGTTAAAATAGAGGTAAGGAGGGAAGTAATGCTATCATCAATCGAAAAAACACTAAAATCATATCACCCAAGGCCTCTTGGACAAGATAGAGCCTATGCTGTACTCCTCCCTTTAATGCGCATTGATGACGAGTTTCATGTGCTTTACGAAGTCCGTAGCGAAAAGATTTCGCAACCTGGAGAAGTAGCCTTTCCCGGCGGACGTATCGAAGATGGTGAATGCCCAGAAGCGGCTGCTATTCGAGAAACACAGGAAGAATTAAATCTTCCCAAGAAAGCTATCACAATCCTCGGAGAGATTGATTATCTTGTTCAACATCACCGAACCATCCATTGTTTTGTGGGAGAAATTAACATCAACTGTCTCTCAGCTATTTGCCCTAACGATGATGAAGTCGCTAAGGTTTTTACGATTCCTCTAAGTTCCCTCATGGAAACACCACCGACTTACTATAAATTACGAGCCAAAATGAAGCCTGGGGAAGATTTTCCTGTTGATCGTTTGCATAAAAACGGGAAAGACTATCGTTTCAAATCACGTACTGATAACATTCCTTTTTACGAGCACGGTCCCGAAACACTTTGGGGATTAACTGCCATGTTCACCCATCGCTTTACAGAAATCATAAAAGAATGCGACATTGATTAAAAAATGAAAAACGCATATCAAGACAAAAGGTTTAACATCTGGTTGCATAACCCTTGATGTTAAACCTTTTTTCATGTCTTTAAATCCTTAATATCATCAACATACTCTTTATACAGATGATATTAAAAAGTGAACTGGCTTCCCAGCTCACTCTCGTTTTATTTATGATTCAAGCCACGCTTAAGACTCTTGAAAAGACCGACATCATCTGTCTGCAAAATCAAGCCTGAATAGGATTTACCGATATATAAGATACAGATAATTGTTGTTGCTGCTAAAATACTCAAAGAAATCAGAGTTTCTGTCATAGTAGCGTAACTATTGATCAATCGAATCGGCATAAAGAAGGAAGAAATAAAGGGCACGTAAGAACCAATTTCTAAAATTAGATTATCCTGACCTTGCTGACCAAGGGTAATAGCACCAACAAAACCAACAATGACAAGATACATAACCGGTTGAACTGCTTTGTTGACATCTTCCACACGTACCACTAAGGAACCACAAAGCGCTGCCAGGACAACGTAAAGCAAGATCCCAAAGATGGCAAAAAAGAGCATGGTCCAATCTAAATTATCAATGACGGTGTCCACCATAGGCTTAATACTGTCTACCATATCTTTACTAAAAGCAAATTGAGGCATAAGCTTATAGGCCAAGAACCCCCCCAGAGCATAAATACCTAAATGTGTGGTAATAACCCCAAAAATCCCTAAAATACGACCATAGAAATAGAGATTTGCCGGAACACTTGAAAAAATGACTTCCATAATTTTTGTTCCCTTTTCACTAGCAATCTCTTGAGCTGTTGAACCTGCGTAAGTCAAGATAATGAAATACATAATGAAGGTCAGACCAAAGAAGGTAATGTATTTACCTGCTTTTTGCAAGTCTCCCTTTTCTTTAATATCCTCTTTAAAACTAGGCTCCTGTGCTAAGGTTTCCACTTGTTGTGGGCTTAACTGAGCTTCTACCATGTTAAGTTGGCTTTGTAAGCTCCCTAATACTTGGAGAAACTCCCTTTTAGTCTGTTCAGCCAAACTAGCATCGCTATAGTAGGTCGCTTCTAGCTGTTTATCTGCGGATGCAACAAGGAGATAGCCCGATATATCCTCAGCTTTGAGCGCTTTTTTAGCAGCTTTTTCTGTCTTATACTTGAAAGTCGTTCCATCAATCTCTGTGAAAGCTTTCTTCATCGAATGATCTTCCAAAACGACAGCTACTTTATCCGAACTAGCCACTGCAGACCCCGTCAAATACCCAATACCCATTGAAAAAGCAAGAAAGATAAAAGGGGACAGGATCATGAGGAGAAAGGCCCAAGACTTGACCTGTCTAAGATAGGTTTCTTTGGCAACTAATAACAGTTGTTTCATAATTCTACCCCCGATTTCATTTTAAAGATCTCATCAATAGTTGGCGCTTGTTGGTCAAATGTCGATACATAGTGCCCTCCACTAATAGCCTTAAACAACATAGGACCAGCAGCCGCATCATCTAAGACCAAACGCCAGTTGCCTTGTTTCGTCTGACTAATAGAAATAACATGCTCAAGATTCTCCAGACGTTCTCTTGGTACATCATTTGAAACAAAGAGACGGGTACGACCAAATGACTCACGAATCTCTTGAATACTACCGTTAAGCACGACATTGCCATCGCTAATCATCACCAAGGAATCACACAGCTCCTCAACGTTAGTCATGACATGGTCTGAAAAGATGATCGTTGCTCCGCGGTCTTTCTCAGCTAAAATAATCTCTTTTAAAAGAGCTGTATTAACAGGGTCAAGACCTGAGAAAGGCTCATCTAAAATAATCAAATCCGGCTCATGAATCAAAGTGATCATCAGCTGAATTTTTTGTTGGTTACCTTTAGAGAGACTCTTGATTTTATCTGTTACTTTTCCCTTAACGTCTAACTTCTCCATCCAAAGAGGAAGTTTTTCTCTGACTTCTTTACGGGACATGCCTTTAAGACTAGCCAAATAACGAACCTGATCAAACACGGTCAGCTTGGGCATGAGACTTCGTTCCTCAGGAAGATAGCCGATACGTGCATTCGTCTTTGTAGTTAAAGGCTTCCCATCTAACTCTATCTCACCATCGTAGGCCACAAAATTTAAAATGGAGTGAAAAAGTGTTGTCTTACCCGCACCATTTTTTCCGACTAGACCACAAATACTGCCAGACGGTACTTCAAATGACATGCTCTTTAGCACCTCATGCTTATCATAACTCTTGGAGAGTTTTGAAATCCTAATCATACCTACCTCTTTCTAATCTTAACTAATCCATTTCATCCATTGAAACAAACAAAACGCTTTCAATAACTCTAGTTTAACATAATTGATAAGTGAAAGAAACAAGCTTTGTGAAAATGCTTTATAATAATATATTATTTTTTTATATATAAAATATTGACATATGGAAAAGACAGGTTTATAATCAATGTATAAAATAATTATATATAAAAATTTTACAAAAAAAGGAGCTGATGACATGTACTTTCCAGTATCATCAACCCTGATTGAATTTTTGATTTTAGCCATTCTTGAAAAGGAAGATTCCTACGGCTACGAAATTAGCCAGACGATTAAATTAGCAGCAACGATCAAGGAGTCAACTCTTTATCCTATTCTAAAAAAGTTAGGACAAGCAGGCTACGTCTCTCATTATAGTCAGGAACACCAAGGACGGAAACGCAAGTATTACGCCTTAACAGAAGACGGAAGAAATCACCTAAACGATTTAAAAACGCAATGGCAAAGTTATAAGGATACCCTAGATGGGATTGTGGAAGGGAGTTTAAGACATGACAAGGACTGAATATTTAAAGCAGCTGGATAAATACCTGCACCGTTTACCAGAGGAAGATTACCAAGAAGCTATGGACTACTTCACCGAATACTTCGATGAAGCTGGTCCTGAAAATGAAGACCGTGTTATGGCAGAATTGGGAAAACCTAAGGAAGCTGCCCAAGATATTCTCAATGCACTCTGGGATAAAAAAGAAAATCAGGAAGACGATAGCCAAAAATCACGCGCTAAAACCCTCTGGATTGCGCTCCTAGCACTTTTTGCTGCACCTTTGGCACTTCCTATTATCTTGCTGGTTGTCGGGCTTATCATTGCTGCTATTGCCATTATATTTGCTTTTGTCGTCACAGCTCTCGCCCTCTTAGTAGCAGGTATCGCTGTTCTAGCCGTTCTTATTTGGGAAAGTTTCACACTCGTTCCACACTCGTTAGCCGCTGCAGCGCTAGGATTAGGAACAGGATTATTAATCTTAGGGATTGGCATATTACTTTGGCTTTTCTTTA
This sequence comes from Streptococcus pluranimalium, assembly GCF_047785745.1. Taxonomy (GTDB): domain Bacteria; phylum Bacillota; class Bacilli; order Lactobacillales; family Streptococcaceae; genus Streptococcus; species Streptococcus pluranimalium_B. Next base: position 7,938 of record NZ_JBLOJT010000016.1, read on the forward strand.
TGGCATTAGCAAAAGCAATGACCCGTATCCTACTAGCTATTATCAGTCGTCTCACTAAGAAAGGACAGGCATCATGAAAAAATCAACTAAATTTCTTTTCATTCTTTCCCTCTTTTGTATTGGATTTGGGATAGTTGCGATTCTCTGGGGAGATAAAAACGGTGGGTTAAAAGATATCAAAGAAGCGACAGCTGCCCAAAAAATTCAAAAAGAGTTAAGCTCATTTAAACAGTTGGATCTCAATTTAAACACCCGTGATCTCGTTATTGAACCGTCTAAAGATGACAAATGGCACTTAAGCTACTACTCTGATGACAAGGTCCTAGGAGAATTATCCACCCAACAAGATGGTGATAAACTCTCTCTAAAGGAGCTTGAAAAAGGTAATATAGTGACCGGACCACTTTCAGCTTTAGGGTATTACCTCAATAACAAAGATAAAGACAGCCACGACGTAGTACTGTCAGTTCCTAAGGATGCTAAATTCGATAGTATCAAAGGCTACGTTTCAGGCTCAGCCCATCTCTATAATTTCTCAGTTAAAGAGGTCAATCTAACTTCTGAATCTATCTACACTGACGACACAAGCATTTCAAAAGCCGACCTCTCTGCTTCATCTCTTTATTTGGATAACAGTAATATCAGTCAGTTAAAACTAAAAGATTCGGATTACCTTTCATTGACCCATTCAACCATTCAAGATAGTGAACTTGAGGGAGACGCTACCATCCTAGACATCGATAAAAGTCAGCTTCAAAACACGTTAGTTGCTATTGAAAATGGTTCCTTCACTTTTACAGACACGGAACTCGATAACGTCTCTCTAACCGGCGACAGCAATGCCATTACTGCTAAGCAACTAATTCTCAAAAATCTAGTTGAAATCACTAGTCATTATAGTCATATAACTATTCAATTAGATGATAAAACACGTACAAGTACTAACTTTAACATCAAGGTAACAAATGACGATCTCGAGGTATCTGATATGATTGCTGGACCAGATAAGGTAACTTCGGATGACAATCAAGAAAATCTCACTTTCAATAAACAGGTCAAAGATAATAAGGCGACCTTAACCATTGATAACCAAGAAGGACCTGTTTCGATTGACTAGTGCCATATTAAATAATCTGACCAAAAAATCATAAAACATAAAATGGCTTAGAATTAATGTTTTCGTGACAACACCATCCTAAGCCATTTTATATTGTTTCATTTTCAACTATAAAGACAACTTTTGAGTTTTGTCTAGACTATTGCTAGTTAAAATAGTAAGGTTATCAGGGCTAAAATAGCTAACCCGCCCTGCGTTAGAATGATTTTCTTATCAGCAGTTAAAGCTCCATAAGTTGCGGCAAGAACCACATTAAGCAAGAAAACAACTACTAGCGTCTGATTCCCCATCAAAATCCCAAACAGGAGAAAAATAGCAATCAAGCCATTGTAAATCCCTTGGTTCTTGAATAATTTACTAACAGAGTCACGTGAGCGCTCCTCGAAAGACATGTTAAAGACGCGGCCTGTCGTCTCCGACTGAGTCGCAAAAGTCTCTAAATACATGATGTAAAAGTGTTCCAAAGCCACTAAAGTAGCTAAAATAAGTGTCATAATTGACATTATTTCCTCATTCTAAGTTAGCATCTTATTTAGACTAACTTCAACCTCATTATCATATCAAAAGTAACAATAAATAGCACTTACTTTTACTGCAAATTATGTTAACTCATTCACAATTTTGTGGTACAATAAAATAAAAACGAAAGAAGACACTTATGAAGAAAGATGCTGTTATTAAACGCCTACGTGAAGAATTAAAAATGCCTAAATTCAATGCTTTCTTTGAAGAAAAGGACTACAGTGAAGAGGATTATCAGCAGTTAAAAACAGATCTCCTCAACTACTACCGTGATTATATCGATAATGTGGAAGCTGACTTCCAAGGCGGCCTCAAAACAAACGATGGACGAAAATAAGAAAACTCATATAATACTAGGTTACTATTCATGATGAGACAAAATCTATTGATAAGTAGCCTAGTGTTATTTTTTATTCTAGAACGAAAAAAGCCTTGATGTAGGAAATACCTACTCAAAGCTTTTTAATAGGGGCTTATTTAGCAAACTCAGCAGCTTTTGTACCTGCTTGACGACCAAAGACAACGATATCAGCAACGGCATTACCACCGATACGGTTGCTTCCGTGTATGCCACCAGTTACTTCACCTGCAGCAAATAGACCTGGAATAGCTGATCCATCTTTTTTCAATACTTCTGTGTTTGTATTGATTTTAAGACCACCCATTGTGTGGTGGATACCTGGTGCAATCTTAATCGCATAGAAAGGTCCTTTTGAAATGTCACGATCCATACCTGTTGCACGACCAAATTCTGAATCATTCTTAGCGGCAACTGATTTGTTCCAAGCATCAATTGTTGCTGTCATGTTTTCTGCTGAAACGTCCATTTTCTTAGCCAAATCTTCAATAGAATCAGCTTTAATCACCATACCTTTTTCTTCGTAAGTATCAATTGATTTTGAATGTTCACGAAGTTGTTGGTCAAAGACAACGTATGCTGAGCGTTCTGGAAGCTTGTTAATTGCTGCAGAAACATTATCACGTGTTTCCATTTCATTGTAGAAACGTTTACCTTCTGCATTGATAAGAACAGCGCCCTCACCACGGATAGCTTCTGATACTAGGAAAGGATCTTTACCTTTTTCTTGATAGACAGTTGGGTGAATTTGGATTTGATCCATTTGAACAGTTTCTGCACCGAGCTTCTCAGCAAGGGCAATACCAGCACCAGATGCACCTTTATGGTTGGTTGTAACATAATTTTTCAATTCTGGTTTGTATTCAGTAATCATTTCCATATTAGAACCGAAACCACCAGCAGTGTCAACAACGGCTTTCGCTGAAATTGTTTTTGTTTTTTTAGCCATTTTAACCTTAACACCAGTGACAGCACCATCTTTGTCGGTAAGTTCTGTAACATCTGCGTTCACAAAGATAGGAACTTTTTTCTCTTTCAAGTTATTGTAAAGACCATCTACCAAGTAACCACCTACAGCTGAACCATCTGCTGGACGGTGAATACGCTCTTTAGAGAATCCGCCAGAAAATGTCACGTCACTCAAAGTGATTCCCATGCCATCTAACCAGTCAATTGCTTCTGCAGAGTTATCTACCATGTAACGAAGTAATTCTGAATTGTTCGTACCTTTACCACCTTTTAGGGTTTCCTGGTAGAACAAATCATTAGTATCATCAATCCTTTGTTCTTTTTGGAATTTTGTTTCTGAAGCATTCATACCACCAGATGATTTATTGGTGTTACCACCGATGATAGGCATTTTTTCAAAAATAGCAACATCTGCACCAGCTTCTTGAGCTGAGAGGGCAGCTGCCATACCAGCACCACCAGAACCAACAACGACAACATCATAGCTATCTTTTACTTTTGAGGGGTCTGTATAGGTTTTTTGTGAAGCACCTGAAACAGCTTCTTCTTTTGAGGAAGATGATGATTTTGTCTCTTTTGAAGTATCTGAAGACTTACCACAAGCTACCAAGACAAAGATTGCTACAAAGCAAGCTATAATCTTTAACCAATTCTTTTTCATATCCAACTCCTTGAAATTTATTTCACAAACATTTTAACTCAAAAAGGAAACGCTGTCAATATTTTGTGAAAGTTTTTTCAGAAAAAACAATACTGAATCCCTATTAAATGTTTATTTTCTGGTAAATTTGAATCCTTGAAAGTTAATGACCAAAAGCTGTCTCATTTTTGAACTAGTAATAAGTCACTGTAAACGCATGAAACTCCAAAATAACATTTTGAGCAAAAGAAAAAGCCCGTCGTAACGGGCTTTCTTTGCAATAAATGTAAAAATTAAAGCATTTTGTTGTAGAATTCAACGATAAGTGCTTCGTTGATTTCTGGGTGGATTTCATCACGTTCTGGAAGGCGTGACAATGACCCTTCAAGTTTTTCAGCATCAAATGATACGAATGCTGGACGTCCAACTGTAGCTTCAACTGCTTCAAGAATAGCTGGAACTTTAGCTGATTTTTCGCGAACTGAGATCACTTGACCAACTTCAACACGGTATGATGGGATATCAACGCGTTTTCCGTCAACAAGGATATGACCGTGGTTTACGAATTGACGAGCTTGACGACGAGTCGTTGCAAGACCTAAACGGTAAACAACGTTGTCAAGACGACGCTCAAGAAGAAGCATGAAGTTGTAACCAAGGATTCCGCCTTTGATTTTTGTAGCTTGTACGAACAAGTTACGGAATTGTTTTTCACCCATTCCGTAAGTGAAACGCAATTTTTGTTTTTCAGCCAATTGCAAACCGTACTCAGAAAGTTTTGAACGGTTGTTTGGTCCATGTTGTCCTGGAACGTAGTTACGGCGAGCAAGCTCTTTACCTGTTCCTGTAAGTGACAAGCCAAGACGACGGGCTTGTTTCCATGATGGTCCTGTATAACGTGACATTAAAATGTCCTCCTCTTTTGTTTTTGAAAATAGCAGAGCTACCTTCATATTTGAGGAAATAAGTTTGTTCAATCCTGATTCGTGCAGATGCCCTTCGCCTAAACAGCCAAGGTTACTTGTATTTCAAGGTATCTGTTGACGAGCTTCATATTGAACTGCCATTATTTCACACAAAGAGTATTGTAGCATTTCTGTACTTGAAAGTAAAGTAATAATTTTAAATGGTAAGTAATCCTATTGTCTCTTTGCTCCAATAATAAATAACACGATAACACTCGAGAAAAATACATAATTCTGGGTCTGTATAGCCATTATGATGAAAGGAACCATAACTATTAAGTATATGTAATCAATCGTATAATTTCCTACACGTAATCCTCTACTTTCTTTTTGTGAACTTTCAATCAGTAAGGACTCGATGCTGACTCCTAGTTGGTCACTAATCCTCATCATATTCCGTTTACTGGGATAAGTGTCTCCATTTTCCCATTTTGAAATCGTCTTATCAGAAACATCTAACTGCTCTGCTAATTCTGCTTGTGTCAATCCCTGGTCTTGACGGTATCTTTTTAAGTTTATGGCTAGAATCGTTTCTTTATCCAATATCATCCCTCCTTTACATAAATCTTACTAAAATTCTCCTCTCTTTTACAGGAATATGATAAAAAGAGAGGAAACGAGAGTCATTATTCCATTAGAAAAAATCAACCTATTGTCAACTTTCTTTACCCAATCGTCAACTTTTGTGTAAACAAAAAAACCTCTGAGTGAGGTTGAACTGCACCCCAAAAGTTAGACACAAAATCTAACAATTGGGGTGCTTTTTGTATGAAATTAAGTTATGAAGATAAATTAACAATTTATCATTTGAAAAAACAAGGGATGACATGGGCAAAGATTGGAAAACTATATGATGTTAATATCTCTAATATAAAATATATGGTTAGACTCATGAATCGATATGGCTTAGAGATTGTTAAGAAAAGTAAAAATAGATACTATTCTCCTGAATTAAAGCAAGAAATTATCGATAAGGTTCTTCTTGAAGGGTATTCTCAATTGTCAGTTTCTCTCGATTATGGACTCCCTAATCGAGGAATGCTTCCAAACTGGATAGCACAATACACGAAAAACGGTTATACTATTGTTGAGAAACAACGAGGGAGACCATCAAAAATGGGACGTAAACCGAAAAAGAAACCAGAAGAGATGACAGAATTAGAGCGTCTTCAAAGAGAATTGGAATATCTTAGAGCGGAGAATGCTGTGCTAAAAAAGTTGCGAGAATACCAATTGAAGGACGAAGCAAAGCTCAAAGAGCAACAACAATCGTTCAAGAGTTAATCAACAAGTTCCCTTTAGCAATGTTACTCGAAATCTTAGACTTAAGTCGTTCAACTTACTACTATCAATTAAAACAATTGAATAAAGGGGAGAAGGACAAGGCACTCAAAGCTGAAATAAAGTCCATTTATGACGAACATAACGGGAATTATGGTTATCGTCGTATTCACTTAGAATGACGAAATCGTGGATTTATGATTAACCACAAGAAGGTCCAACGTTTGATGAAAGTGATGGGCTTAGCGGCTCGTATTCGTAGAAAACGTAAATACTCCTCTTACATGGGTGAAGTTGGTAAGAAAGCTGATAACCTGATTCAACGTCAATTTAAGGGCTCTAAACCGTACGAGAAATGTTATACGGATGTGACGGAATTTACTTTACCGAACACTGAGGGGAAACTCTATTTGTCACCTGTTCTTGACGGCTACAATAGTGAAATTATTGCCTTTACCTTGTCACGTTCACCGAACTTGAAGCAGGTTCAGACTATGCTTGAAAAAGCATTTCCAGATGAGTCTTATAAAGCCACTATCCTTCACAGTGATCAAGGCTGGCAATATCAACATGATAGTTATCATCGTTTCCTTGATTCTAAGGGAATTCAGCCCTCTATGTCTAGAAAAGGGAATAGCCCAGACAATGGTATGATGGAATCATTTTTTGGCATTCTTAAATCTGAGATGTTCTACGGATTTGAAAGGTTATATCAATCATTAGATGAACTTGAACAAGCTATTACAGATTACATTTTTGACTACAACAACAAACGAATCAAAACAAATTTAAAAGGACTTAGCCCTGTGCAATACAGAACTAAATCCTTGCAATAATTAGTTGTCCAACTTTTTGGGGTCAGTACAGGTTCTAATGCTATTCAGTTGTTTCTTCTTCGTCAAAATAACGAATCAAGGTTTTTTCTGTCAAAATATCAGAGTAAGTGTAAGATTCAACGTAAGAATTGTTGATAGCTCCTGGTTCATCTGATTGTTCGTTGTATTCAACGATAAATAATGATTGATATACTTCAATCAAGCGGCCTGTTTTGGTTTTTTCACGCTTACGACCATTCTCTAAAGTTAATTCAACCAACTGTCCTTCATGGTTTTTAACATCATCTTTAATTTTCTTCATTTTGGCTACATCAGCAAATGCATCACTCATACGAATTCTCCTATCTCTTAGACAAACTACTTTACAAGTTTGTCAATATACCTATCACATTTAAAACTCTTCAAACTGAGCTATACTTGAAAACTTATTATATTCTTTCTGGAACATCAACTTCACGGTTCCACGCGCACCAGCACGGTTTTTCTCAAGGATAACCTCAACAGTATTATCCTCGATGGCTTCCTCTGCTTCCTCACCTTCTTTACGGTAATAATCATCACGGTAAAGAAAGGCAACGATATCTGCATCCTGCTCAATAGACCCTGATTCACGAATATCCGAAAGAACCGGTCGCTTATCCTGACGTTGCTCAACACCACGAGATAGCTGACTAAGAGCAATCACGGGAACTCGTAATTCCTTTGCCAGAATCTTCAACTGACGTGAAATCTCTGAGACCTCTTGTTGACGGTTTTCAGGACGGGTTCCTGAAATCAACTGCAAGTAATCGATGACAATCAATCCCAAACCACCCTCAACTTCTTGGGCTAGTTTACGAGAACGGGCTCGAATCTCGGTAATCTTAATCCCTGGTGTATCATCAATGTAAATGGGTGCCTCAGCGAGAGCACCTTGAGCAATCATCACATTTGTCCAGTCTTGCTCGGTCAGTTGCCCCGTACGCAGAGAGTGGGAATCAATCATCCCTTCTGCAGCTAGCATACGGTCAACCAAACTTTCTGCCCCCATCTCAAGAGAGAAAATGGCAACAGCCTTATTTTGCTTTGTTCCAACATTTTGAGCGATGTTAAGAACAAAAGCAGTCTTACCGACCGCAGGACGAGCAGCTAAAATAATCAGTTGGTCTGGGTGTAAACCAGTTGTAATACGGTCCAAATCTCTAAATCCTGTTGGAAGTCCTGTGACATCAGATGTCTGCTGGGCACGAATTTCAAGGTTTTCAAAGTTTTGATCAAGTACACTAGCAATCGTCCTGAACCCACTTCGATTACTGTGTTCATTAATATCAATCAAGGCTTTTTCAGCACCAGCAATGATTTCTTCTGAATCAAGAGAGCCTTCATAAGCTTCATTGACAGTATCTGTTAAGCGCTTGATAATATTACGCAACATGGCTTTTTCAGCCACAATTTTAGCGTAGTAATCTGCGTTAGCACTAGTTGGAACACTATTAACTAATTCTACAATGTAAGAGAGTCCTCCTATATTTTGAAGGTCTCCCTGACTATCAAGAATATTTCTGACTGTTGTCGCATCGATCGCATCATGACGATCACTTAGGGTGATCATTGCCCTGAAAATAATCTTATGGGCATACTTATAAAAGTCATCTGCTTCTATAAACTCGCGAACCGTTATCAGCTTGTCTGGTGAGATAAAGATGGATCCCAAAACAGACTGCTCGGCTACCAAATCTTGTGGCTGTACACGTAATTCTGGTGTGTCCGCCATCTTCTCACCTCCTTGTCAATCTTATGTGAATAAAGCCTTACTGACCATTTATGCCTCTTTAATAGTCAATTTAATATCAGCAGTTACTTCTTTATGTAATTTAACAGGTACTTCAATCAAACCAATCGCACGAATCGGATGATCTAACTCGATATGTCGTTTGTCAACTTTGATGCCAAATTGTTTCTGCAACTCTTCAGCAATTTTCTTAGCCGTAACAGAACCGAAAGTACGACCATCAGGACCAACTTTTTCGGTAAATTGCACACGTGTTTCTTCTTTTTCAAGTTCAACTTTTGTGGCTTTAGCCTCTGCTAAAATCTCAGCTTGGTGTTTTTCTTCAGACTTTTGTTTCCCTTTGAGCTCACCAATAGCTTGACTAGTAGCTTCTTTAGCCAAATTTTTCTTCAATAAGAAGTTTTGAGCATACCCAGTTGGTACTTCTTTAACTTCTCCTTTTTTACCCTTGCCTTTAACATCTTGTAAGAAAATAACTCTCATCCTCTACTCCTCCTCTACTTCTTTATCAATAATATCTAATAATTTAGCTTCTAAGTCAATCACAGCAATATTGTCACATTGACAAGCAGCGAGGTTAAAATGACCTCCGCCGCCCAATTTCTCCATAATACGCTGAACGTTAATATGATTTCGACTACGTGCTGAGATCGTTGTTTGACCTTTTTGATTTTTAGAAATAACAAAACTAGCTTCAACATTAGCCATTCTAAGAAGACTATCAGCCGCCTTACTTGCGATGACATTATTATAAGAAACATCTTCCGGACCACTAGCAATCATAATATGGTCTTTATACAATTTGGCCTTCAAAATTAATTCATTGACTTGGCGATATTCTTCAAAATCAGTCGCAGCGATCGATTGAATTTCAGCACTGTCACTCCCCAAACTTCTCAGATAGCTAGCTACATCAAATGTACGACTAGTTACGCGTGTTGAAAAATTCTTAGTATCAAGCATAATACCCGCCATTAAGAGGCTGGCCTGAAGCTTATTTAGTTTGTTATCCTTAGCATTTTGGAAAGTAATCAATTCAGTGACCAATTCAGCTGCTGAGCTGGCACCACTCTCAATAAAGGTCAAGACAGCATTGTCAGGGAAATCATCATCTCGACGATGATGGTCAACCACAATGGTTTCACGAAACTCATCAAACAACTCTTTCGATAGTGTCAGACTAGTTTTAGAGTGGTCAACCATGATTAACAATGATCTATGATCAACCATCTGTAAAGCTTCTGAAATTGTCACAAGATCAGTTGAGTCATCTTCTTTCAGGCGTTCAATGGCTCTTTCTATATCCATTCCCATATCACTAGGATCGTAGACAACATAAGATTCTGATACTAATTGATTAGCGAAGAATTGCATCCCAACAGCTGAACCTAAAGCGTCCATATCTAAACGGCGATGTCCTACAACAAATACCTTATCAACTGACTTAATCTTATCTGATATAGCCGACATCATCGCACGCGTTCGCGTTCTAGAACGTTTAACTGTAGAAACTGTTCCCCCTCCAAAGTAGAGCAAATCAGCATGTTCTTCATTTTCTTTAAGAACGGCTTGATCTCCACCACGAACTAAAGCGATGTTCAGATTTTCTTGAGCAATCACACCAATTTGATCATGGTGACCCCTACCATAGGAAATCCCCATACTCAAGGTCAGTGATAAGTCATACTCTTGAGCTTCTTGACGAAAACGATCTAGGATATCAAATTTATCATCAATTAATTTTTCGAGGGTACCACAATCCGTAAAGAAATAAAAACGGTCCATAGCAACGCGACGATAGAAAATAGCATGCTCTTCTGCAAAATTAGCAATAAAATTAGCTACAAAACTATTAATGCTTGAAACATCAGCATCTGCCATGTTATCTGTGAAATCATCATAATTGTCGACAGACATAATCCCAATAACAGGACGTTTTTTAAGAGCCTTTTGACTACTTTCAATCTCTTGGCTCGCATCAAAGAAGTAAAAAACACCTGCCTCTAAATCCATATAAGAATTATAACGTACATCTCCAATAGTAATACTACGCGTTGGAGCCCCCTCTTTATGAGCATTAATAAGATCTTGAACAATTTGAGTATCAAACTTTCCAGACTCAGGATCACTAAAAATCAACTGAGAGTAAGGATTATACCAGTCGATATAACTTTCTTCGGGATCAAACTTAATCACTCCAACTGGCATTTTATCTAGCAAGGTTTTTAAGCTTGACTCAGTTTGATCATTTAATAGTTCAATTTGTTCATCTTCCGATAGCTGATAACTTTCTTTCTGAAAATAAAGTAATGCCGTCAAAAATAAACACGCCAAAAAAATAGCAATCAATAGGCCAGTTTCTGACTGTGTTAGACGCAAACTGATGGCCAAGAGACCAAATACAATCATGCCAATCATCACAAGATGAATGGTTTCAAAACGAAATCTTTTCATTTAATAACCTCTTAAGGTCATATTATACCACAAAAAGCCCTGAATATCAGGACTCTTTTTACCTATATAAGATTACAGTTTGATTACTTATCGAGGTTACGACGGGCCTTATTATTGCCTTCTAGATAAACCATCAAAATCGAAATATCAGCTGGATTAACCCCCGAGATACGACTAGCTTGACCAATCGTTTCTGGATTAATTTTCTTGAACTTTTGACGGGCTTCAGTAGCAATAGAATCAATCGCATCCCAGTCGATGTTAGCTGGAATTCGTTTTTCTTCCATACGTTTCATCTTGTCAACCTGATCAAGAGCTTTATTAATATAGCCTTCATACTTGATTTCCGTTTCCAAAAGTTCAATTACTTTACTATCCAAGTCCTCAGCTGCAGGTCCTACAAAGTCTGTCGCCACCTTATAATCAATCTCCGGACGGCGCATGAAAGCCTTAGCTGTCATAGCATCTGTCAATGGTTTAAAGCCAAGAGCTTGAATGCGCTCATTGGTTTCCTTGACAGGTTTCAATTTAACAGTGTCAAGGCGTGTCAACTCATTATCAAATTGATTCTTCTTGATTTCAAAGGCATTCCAGCGCTCATCATCAACCAAACCAACTTGACGTCCGAGTGGTGTCAACCGCATATCCGCATTGTCATGGCGAAGAATGAGACGATATTCTGCACGAGACGTTAAGAGACGGTATGGCTCTAAGGTTCCTTTAGTGACAAGGTCGTCAATCATAACACCGATATAAGCATCAGAGCGTTTTAAGATAAATTCTGGCTTACCTTGGACTTTAAGAGCTGCATTGATACCAGCAATAATACCTTGTCCAGCAGCTTCTTCATAACCAGATGTTCCATTGGTTTGACCAGCAGTAAAGAGACCTGAAATCACTTTAGTTTCCAAGGTTGCACGCAGTTGGTGTGGCAAGACAATGTCATACTCTATGGCATAACCCGTACGCATCATTTCGGCATTTTCCAACCCCTTAACCGAATGAATCAGCTCGCGTTGTACATCCTCTGGTAAAGAGGTTGACAATCCTTGTACGTAAACTTCATCAGTATGACGGCCTTCTGGTTCAAGGAAAAGCTGATGGCGTTCCTTATCCGCAAAACGGACAATCTTGTCTTCAATCGATGGACAATAACGCGGACCAACCCCCTTGACAACACCTGAGAACATCGGAGCGCGGTGAAGATTTTCCTTAATCAAATCATGACTATCTGCATTAGTGTATGTCAACCAGCAGTCAACTTGATCAGTAATATAGTCTTCATCCTTAGACATAAATGAAAAATGATTTGGCTTTGTATCACCAGGTTGCACTTCTGTCACGGAATAGTCAATGGTTGACCCTTTGACACGTGGTGGTGTTCCTGTTTTAAAGCGACCAATTTCAAGACCATGCTTGACAAGGTTGTCAGCCAGTGTCACTGAAGCCAAGCTGTTATTTGGTCCAGATGAATACTTGAGTTCACCTAAGATAATTTCACCACGCAAGGCTGTTCCTGTTGTGATCACAACTGCACGAGCCCCATATTTTTGACCAGTAGCTGTCAAGACACCGACAACTTGTCCATCTTCTACCAAAACATCATCAATCATAGATTGACGTAAGGTCAAATTCTTTTCTTGCTCAACAGTCTTTTTCATCTCTTCCGCATAAAGGTGCTTATCTGCTTGGGCACGAAGGGCACGCACCGCAGGACCTTTACCAGTATTGAGCATCTTCATCTGGATATAAGTTTTATCAATATTTTTACCCATTTCACCACCAAGGGCGTCGATTTCACGTACGACAATCCCCTTAGCAGAGCCGCCAATGGATGGGTTACACGGCATGAAAGCTAGCATATCTAAGTTAATGGTCGCTAATAAGGTTTTAGACCCCATCCGGCTAGCCGCTAAAGCAGCTTCGACACCCGCATGTCCAGCACCAACAACAATGACGTCAAATGTTTCACTAAAAGTATGTTCCACTTTAATCTTCTCCATCTTTATTTACAATATGTTTTAACTGGCCATCCCAGTTTATTAAAGCCTTTTTGAGGAAGGCGGGATTTAGATTTATATTATCAAGTTCATTTAGAGAGACCCACTCACATCGTCTTATTTGCCCTCCCTCCTTCATCTTTGAATTGGGAGATGATAACGGAGTAACAACATAATGAAATTCTATTTGATGGTAATCCGTATTTTCTAAAGAAAAATGATTTTCAACAACAAAAGCTAATTGACCAACTTCAATCTGAATCCCAAGCTCTTCATAAATTTCACGTTTAATAGCAGTTTCTGTCAACTCATTGACAAGAATAGCACCACCTAGCAAATAATACTCGTCTTTTGGTGATTTAGCTAAATAAAGCTTATCCTCTTTCAGCATCAAAGCTGATACCCGAACTCCAAAACTATGGTGATTAACCTTAGTACGAAAATCCATCCCTTTTCCTCCAATGTTATTTTTACTCAAGAAAAGTCAAAAAGAGACTAGTTAACGACGTATCCTTTTGATTTTTAAGAGAGTAGAAACACAAAAACAGCCAAAACCCCCCGTCATTACAGACCAAAAAGACCTGCAAGACCATGAGCTTTGACTTTCATGATATTACTAAAGATAGTTTATCAAATAAAAGCTAAGGATTCAAGATTTATAATTTTGCTTTTCTAGAATGACTCCTCTAACACCACCAGTAGGATCGGCGACATCACCAATATAACGTGGTATTAGGTGAACATGACAGTGAAAAATCGTCTGACCAGCATCTTTCCCGCAATTAATACCAATATTATATCCTGCAGGCGTGTATCGATCATCTAAATCGACTTTGCATTTCAATAACAAATCATCAATCGCTATTTTCTCGTCAGTTGTTAGAGCAAAATAGTCTTCTACATGGCGCTTAGGAACAATCAAAACATGTCCTTCCGATACCGGATTATTATCATAAAAAGCCTTTGCAAGATCATTCTCAGTTAAAACTGTTTCAAATTCACAAAAAACACAATAATCCATCTTTACACCTCAGTCAACTTAAATATACTGACAAGCAACGCCATCTTTATAGGCCTGGTCGATAATGCCACCACCAAGACACTCATCACCATCATAGAAAACAACGGCTTGGCCTGGTGTGATGGCACGTTGTGGCTCGTCAAAGATAACTTCTGCCTTGTCACCCTTAACCTTGACAGTTACTTTACTATCTGGTTGACGGTAACGGAATTTTGCCGTGCATTCTAAGGTAAAGTCTTCAGGCATGTCACGTGTAAAGTGAATGGTTGAAGCGTCAATTGAGGTTGACATGAGAGACTCATGGTAGAAACCTTGTCCAACATAGAGGATATTTTGTGACAAGTCTTTACCCACAACAAACCAAGGCTCATTATCGCCACCTTGTTGACCACCAATACCAAGACCACCACGTTGACCAATGGTATAGTACATAAGTCCAGCATGTTCGCCCATATCACGACCGTCAACTGTCATCATACGCCCCTTTTGAGCAGGAAGGTATTGACTAAGAAACTCTTTAAAGTTCTTCTCACCAATAAAGCAGATTCCAGTAGAATCTTTTTTCTTAGCTGTTGCAAGCCCAGCACGCTCTGCTATTTCACGTACCTCTGATTTTTGCAGGTGACCAAGTGGAAACATGGTCTTTTGCAATTGTTCTTGTGATAATTGACTTAAGAAATAAGTTTGATCCTTACCATTATCAGCGCCACGAAGCATATGAACAGTCCCATCTTCATCACGCGCAACCTGTGCATAATGCCCAGTTGCCACATAATCAGCGCCTAGACTCATGGCATAGTCCAAGAAGGCCTTAAATTTAATCTCTTTATTACACATGACGTCTGGATTAGGTGTTCGTCCCGCACGATATTCCGATAAGAAATGCTCGAAAACACGATCCCAATACTCTTTTTCAAAGTTGACCGAGTAATAAGGAATCCCAATCTGATCCGCTACAGCTGCCACATCCTTATAGTCTTCTGTCGCTGTACAGACACCAAATTCGTCAGTATCATCCCAGTTTTTCATGAAGACACCGACAACATCATAGCCCTGCTCTTTTAGCATTAGGGCTGTTACTGAGGAGTCAACTCCTCCACTCATGCCGACAACGACACGAATCTTTGAATTATCATTCATATGATAAGTCTCCCATCAAATTAAGATACAAAGCTCGTGAAAAACAAAGATAAAATAGAAGATTGATGATGAATCATGAGATTCAAGAAAATCCATCGTTTTCTTACTGTTTTTAGAGCATGTTCAGTTTTTTAACGTACGATTTGAAGGTCGTCGTTTATCAAAAGTCGATTTGAAGGTCGATTTTGAATGCCCGAAAGCAGACTACATTATAACACTATTTTGATAGATTTCCAAAAGGCAACAACTTATTGACAATACTCTATTTTTAAAGTGCTTTATTTGTTATAATAAAGACAACTTTAATCTTAGGAGCTTGGTATGAAACCTCTAAAATTTCAATCTGTTTTCGATATTATTGGACCAGTCATGATTGGTCCGTCATCGAGCCATACCGCTGGTGCTGTTCGTATCGGTCGTCTCATTCACTCTATTTTTGGCAAAGAACCCAAGGAAGTGACCTTCCACCTCTTTAACTCGTTCGCCAAAACCTACCGTGGCCATGGAACAGACCGTGCTCTTGTAGCTGGGATTATGGGTATGGATACGGATAATCCTAACATTAAGCATTCGCTAGAAATTGCTCATGAAAAGGGGATTCGTATCTACTGGGAAATTTTAAAAGAAGGTGACGCTCCCCACCCCAATACTGTTAAAATCGAAGTCAAAGATCCCAATGGCCATAGCATGAGCCTAACTGGTATTTCTATCGGTGGTGGTAATATCCAAGTAACAGAACTAAATGGTTTTGCCGTAACCCTGCAGATGAACACCCCTACCATTATCGTTGTTCATCAAGATGTACCTGGTATGATTGCAAAAGTCACTGATATTTTATCTGATCATGATATCAATATTGCTCAGATGAACGTTACCCGTGAAAAAGCTGGGCAGAAGGCCATTATGATAATTGAAGTTGATTCACGAGATTGTCAAGATGCTGTCAAGTCAATCGAAACTATTCCACATCTTTACAATGTCAATTACTTTGGATAAGGAGGCAAATCATGTTTTACTCAATTGAAGAATTAGTACAGCAAGCGCAGGAAAATTACAATGGTTCCATAGCAGACTTAATGATTGCCACTGAAATAGAGTTGACTGGCCGTCAAGAAGACGAAATCCGCTATATTATGTCTCGTAATTTAGAAGTCATGCTAGCTTCTGTCAAAGATGGTTTGAATAAGGAAAAATCTGTTAGTGGTCTGACAGGTGGCGATGCTTTTAAATTAAATCAATATATCAAAAAAGGAAATACCTTATCCGAATCAACCATCCTAACGGCTGCACGGAATGCCATTGCCGTCAACGAACAAAATGCCAAGATGGGGCTTGTCTGTGCTACACCGACTGCAGGTAGTGCCGGTTGCCTACCTGCTATTATTTCAACAGCCATTGATAAACTACAATTAACCCATGAGCAACAACTCGACTTCCTCTTTACTGCAGGTGCTTTTGGGCTTGTTATAGGAAACAATGCTTCGATCTCTGGTGCAGAAGGTGGCTGCCAAGCTGAAGTCGGATCTGCAGCAGCTATGGGAGCAGCAGCTATCACCTTAGCTGCAGGAGGAACTGCTTATCAAGCTAGTCAAGCTCTTGCCTTTGTCATTAAAAATCTACTTGGACTTGTTTGTGATCCAGTAGCTGGTCTTGTCGAAGTTCCTTGTGTCAAGCGCAATGCCATGGGAGCGAGCTTTGCTCTAGTCGCAGCTGATATGGCACTAGCTGGTATTGAATCAAAAATTCCAGTTGACGAGGTTGTTGACGCTATGTATCAAGTCGGCAAGGCCATGCCTACAGCCTTTAAAGAAACTGCCGAAGGAGGACTGGCTGCAACACCTACCGGAAAACGCTATGCTCAAGAAATCTTTGGAGGTATCTAGATGAAACAAACCATCTATCTCATCCGACATGCTGAACCTAATGTTAACAATCATAATGATGGTGAAAGAGAACTGACAGCTAAAGGTTTACAAGATTGTCAACTTTTACTAGATTACTTTAAGGATATTACCATTGATAGGATTTACTCTAGCCCCTTCAAGCGCGCCCTTCAAACCATTGATGAACTAGCCAAGGAAAAAACCTTACCCATCCAAATTAAAGAGAACTTTAGAGAACGTAAAATTGATGATGTTTGGATTGATGATTTCAATACCTTTTCTCAGCGTCAGTGGCAAGACTTTAACTATAAACTAGCAAAAGGTGAGAGCCTCCAAGAAGTACAAGATCGAAATATCCAACAACTGCAAAAGATACTAAAGGAACAAGAAACGTCTATCATTATCTCTTCGCACGGAACAGCCATCTCTGCTATTCTCAATTATTATGATCATCAATTTGCTTTTGATAACTTTCAAGCAATTAAGCAACTCATGCCTTTTCTGGCAACACTATCATTTGAAAATGGTAACCTTGAAGATTTTAGCATAAGAAATCTTTTTAATGATCAAATCGTCTATACAAAAAGAAGTTGACAATCTGTCAACTTCTTTTATATTAATAACCCCAAGCTGATAAGCCTTGAGCATTGTAAGCATTAATAGCTGAATTAATCTGATCTTGGATAGTAGCTGTAGAACCCCAACCTGGCATAGTTTGGAAAAGCCCTGAGGCGCCAGAAGCATTACGAGCACCAACTTGACCATTTGATTCACGCGCTATAATGTGTTCCCATGTTGCTTGATCTACACCTGTGGCTGCCGCCATTTGTGCTGCTGCATAAGCTCCATCCTTACCAGCAGTATTACCATTAGCTAAAACACCTTTAGATGTTGGCGCCGCATAATAATGTGTCTGTTGTACAGGTGTCGCTGGTACTTGTGCATTATAAGCTACCTCAGATACCACTAATTGTTCTGAATTTGCATCTACTGCCGCCGCCTCTTGTGTTGCTACAGCATCAACCTCACTGACAGGAGCTTCACTAGTAGTTGGAGCCTCATTTGAACTAGATGCAGTAGGTTCACTAGCAGATGACTCCGAAGTACTTGACGTTTTTGTAACTTCACTTGAAGAAGCTTGACTGCTAGTCTCTTGTGTTGGTTTTATCTCAATTTCCTCGGATTCTGCTTTTGAAAAGTAACTGTTGGAACTGAAAACCCCTGTTGCTCCCAGAATAGCACCGAAAGCTAAAAACGGTAATAATAAATATAAGGTCTTTTTCTTTAATTTATTTTTGTTTAAATGTCGTTTCATAGTAAAATGTCTCTTTCTTAAAGTAATCCTTATTTATCATACTCTTCTTTTATTACTTAATAATGAAAGTTATATGACAAATATGACATTACCTTTTTAAATTCATAAATATCTGACCAAAATCACTCTTTTTATTTAGCAAAAATCTCCATACGCCATATAAATAAAACTATTAAGATATTATTTTAAAACAAGCGAGTGAATTAACTTTACAACTCCATAAACAATCTTGACAAATCTAGTAAAGGATCTAGCATCTGTTTTAATAACTTGTTTACTATTGTGTAAAGACATTATTTTATAGGCTCTATAATTTCTGTAGTGGGTAAATCCCCTATGGAGATTATGGAGCCTTTTTAAGTG
>NZ_JBLOJT010000160.1:0-2361 GCF_047785745.1 Streptococcus pluranimalium
TTTTGTCAAACTATCACACATTAATCGTCTTTTAAGGGCTTTATAACTTTGTGAATACAGGTTCTTAATAATACTATCCTAAAGATGTCCCATCCTTCGTATCACTTACCACAGTTATTCTAAAACAATTATTGTTTAGCATACGAACAAAACTATCACAATAGTAACTTTTCGCTACTCAATATAATACTTCATCTAACTCGATCAGGGCGCTCGTTTCACAGTATTTTGTCACTACTATAGACTGACTACAGCTACTACTACACCATGATTCCTCCTGTGCACGCCTACAATCTCACTCAGACAAACGAAATCAATCCTATATAAAAAAAACAACCCAAAAAATTTTGAGTTGTTAGGGATTTAGCTTATTTTAGACTTAGAATTCAAGCAAAGCAAGGAAGCTTTCAGCTTCAAGTGATGCTCCACCAACAAGTGCACCATCAACATCTTCGCAAGCCATGTATGAAGCAACGTTTTCAGGTTTTACTGAACCACCGTATTGAACGCGAACTTTGTCTGCAACTTCTTGACCAAAATCTGCTGCAACAACATCACGAACAGCTTTACACATTTTTTGAGCATCATCTTGAGTAGCTGATTTACCAGTACCGATAGCCCAGATTGGTTCGTAAGCAATAACAAGTGATGCTACTTGCTCAGCTGACAAATCTTTCAATGCTGCTGAAACTTGTGCTCCTACAAACTCTTCAGCTTTACCAGCTTCATAAGTTTCAAGAGACTCACCACAACAGATAATCGGCGTCATACCATTTTTAAAGATAGCGTGAGCTTTTTTATTGATGTCTTCATCAGTTTCGTGGAAGTAGTCACGACGTTCTGAGTGACCAATAACAACGTAATTAACACCCATTTCTGACAATACTTTTGGAGACGTTTCACCAGTGAAAGCACCGGCATCTTCTGAATAAGTGTTTTGAGCAGCAACTTTAAGTCCTTCAACGTTAGCGTCAAGCAAAGCTACTAAGTCAACAGCTGGTGCTGCAATAGCTGCTTCTACTTTGTTAGTTGCTGGTAATTTACCTGCAATTGCCTCAACAAAAGCTTTTGCTTCTTGAGGATTTTTGTTCATTTTCCAGTTTCCGGCAATAATTGGTTTACGTGACATTTCACATACCTCTTCTATTTTATAGTATATCTACATTCTACCATAAAATCCTATAGATTTAAAGGAATTGAGTAAATTTAGTTATTATTTTCACATACTTTCAGAAAGCCAAATTTCAAGTCCACGTTAGCCATTTAGTAAAAATTGTCTAGGAGATAAATAGTTCAAACATTTCTTTGGATAGTTGTTAATCCAATTTTCGATGAAGATGACCATTCTTGTGGTCGTTTTCTTAGTGCCTTTTGGCAACCATCATCTAATGAGTCGGTTATGGTTCTCGTTGGTTCCTCTTTCCCAAGAGGCGTAAGGGTGGTCATAATAGGAGCACTCAAGGTCAAAGACATCTGCCAATCGACTAAATTCTGTCCCGTTATCCGCTGTGATTGGGATGATGTGATAGTTTTGTAGAATACCTTTCAAAGCTTGATTCACTGATGTCGCTGACTTGTCAGGAATGAGACGAATGATTTGAAAGCGACTCTTCCTGTCTATGAGTGTCAGTAAGCACTCGTTTTTAGCGCGCGTCTGAATAACGGTATCAAACTCATAATCGCCTAGATTGTCACGCTTATTGATACTCTCTGGTCGTTCCTCAATAGACTTTCCAGCAGGTTTAAAGTTTTGACTAGCTTGCTTTTTCTCTGCTTTGCTTTTGCGTGGATAAAGCTTCTCAAATGGTGCAATCCCTAAATGTCTGTGGTGAATCCAGTAGTAGATGGTGGAAATTGGCACAGGGATGACTTTGGCT
The DNA here is from genome assembly GCF_047785745.1 of Streptococcus pluranimalium. Lineage (GTDB taxonomy): Bacteria > Bacillota > Bacilli > Lactobacillales > Streptococcaceae > Streptococcus > Streptococcus pluranimalium_B. The sequence continues at coordinate 1,878 of NZ_JBLOJT010000160.1, forward strand.
TTGACCATCATTTCAGGCGGATATTTCTGCCCCCAGTAGTGCACAATACGTTCTTTCAATTCCTTGGTCAAGGTGACTGGCCGAACTGATTTAGTTCTGTTTTCATCATAAACACCTTGCGCTGCATCAGCCCGATAGACCCTCTCAAACCTTCATTTGCGCACTTGTTGCCCAACGACTCCTCGTTTGATTTCGTTGTTAATAGTTTGCGGGCTTTTCCAAGTAAAGCGGCAATCTGGCGATGACTGATTCCTTCAGATTGCCATCGTTCAATCAAACGACGTTCTGTTAGTTTCAAATGTTTGCCTTTTGTAGTGTAATGGTTGTGCATCTCGGAGCTCCTTTAACGTGTTTGTGGTGAACGACATGCTATCTCTCTGAGATATTTTTTATACTCTCGACTGGCTAACTTCATTTTAGAACTTTCAATACTTTCAGAAATATTTTCTCCTCACTAACCTCTCCTTCTGATGACCTGAATCGA
>NZ_JBLOJT010000161.1:0-2358 GCF_047785745.1 Streptococcus pluranimalium
GACGAGCTAAAACCAATGTGACCTTAACCAACCTGCTCTACAATATCTGTCGTTTTGAGCAAATCAAACGACTGGGATTACCATCATGGGCTTAGTGCGCCCAAAAATAGGAAAATAAGCAAGAAGTAAGCTTCGAAAGCGAAGCTTACTGGAAATAATGCTTACAAATAAGGCTTACTTAATAACTACTTGAAGTTTTTAGAGGTGCCCTTAATTATCATTCTTCTGAAATTATTTGCTTATGCATGGCATCACCTGCTGTTATAGTTAACATATCAAAAACAATGACAGAGTTAGGTGAATTGAATGAAAACGTGTTTATTATCATTACAAACATAATTTCTATCAATTTAGGGATGATTGTGTTACACTAGATAAGTTGTCATAATTACTAGCAGATGTGTTGGCTAGAAACGTTAATATTCATCGAAAATTAAAATCTGACGTTGTCAAGTTTACCTTGATGAACTTCAGTTCTATCTGGGGTTCCTTTCCTAGTCAGATTTTGTTTTTCTTCGAGTATAAAAACGTTGATTTGCCAAATTTTTATCCCATAAGGATTTGAATGGGCTTTTAGTGAGCCAATTATCTGCACCAGCCTAATAGAGTGGCTTCGCACCGCTTTTAGAAAAGAGAAACATTTGAAATTTACAGAATTAAACCTTAGTGAAGATATCCAAGCAGCCGTTGTAACCGCTGGTTTTGAAAAAGCATCACCTATCCAAGAGTTGACGATTCCACTCGCACTAGCAGGAAAAGACGTGATTGGTCAAGCTCAAACCGGTACAGGAAAAACCGCTGCTTTTGGTTTACCTACTCTTAACAAAATCTCTACTGATAGAAATGTTATTCAAGCTCTTGTGATTGCACCTACTCGTGAGTTAGCTGTTCAATCACAAGAAGAACTTTTCCGCTTTGGTCGTGATAAAGGCGTTAAAGTTCGTTCGGTTTATGGTGGCTCATCTATTGAAAAACAAATTAAGGCTCTTAAATCAGGAGCACATATTGTTGTTGGTACACCAGGACGCTTGCTTGATTTGATCAAACGTAAAGCCTTGAAATTGGATCATGTCGAAACATTGATTCTTGACGAAGCTGATGAAATGCTTAACATGGGATTCTTAGAAGATATCGAAGCGATTATCAGCCGTGTACCAGACGATCGTCAAACCCTTCTTTTCTCAGCTACTATGCCTGATGCCATCAAACGCATCGGTGTTAAGTTCATGAAAGAACCTGAACATGTTAAGATTGAAGCTAAAGAATTGACGAATGTCAATGTAGATCAGTACTACGTTCGTGTGAAAGAACAAGAAAAATTTGATACGATGACACGTCTTATGGATGTTGCTCAGCCTGAATTATCCATCGTCTTTGGTCGTACCAAACGTCGTGTTGATGAGTTGACCCGAGGTTTGAAGCTCCGAGGTTTCCGTGCGGAAGGTATTCATGGTGACCTTGATCAAAACAAACGTCTCCGTGTGATTCGTGATTTCAAGAATGACCAAATTGATATTCTTGTAGCGACAGACGTTGCAGCACGCGGATTAGATATTTCTGGTGTCACACATGTTTATAACTATGATATCCCTCAAGATCCAGAAAGTTATGTTCACCGTATTGGTCGTACAGGCCGTGCTGGAAAATCTGGTGAGTCAATCACGTTTGTATCACCAAATGAGATGGGTTACTTGTCAATGATTGAAAAATTGACTAAAAAAGCGATGAAAGGTCTTAAACCTGCGACAGTAGAAGAAGCCTTCCAAGCTAAGAAAAAAGTAGCACTTAAGAAAATCGAACGTGATTTTGCGGATGAATCTATTCGTGCAAGCTTTGAAAAATTCAAGGGTGATGCTATCCAGTTAGCACAAGAATTCACACCTGAAGAGTTGGCACTCTATGTTTTGAGCTTAACTGTTCAAGATCCAGATAGCATGCCTGACGTTGAAATTGCTCGCGAAAAACCATTACCATTCAAGCCATCAGGGTGCGGTTTTGGTGGTAAAGGAAAAGGTGGTCGAGGTAATCGCGATCGCAACCGTGGTGGTCGTAATAATGACCGTCGCCGTGGTGGACGTGGTGATCGTCGTCGTGATGATCGTGATGGTGGTCGCCGTGACTTCAAACGTCGTGATGATAAGTTCAAAAAAGACAACCGTCGCCAAGATAATAAAAAACCACACAAAAATACCTCAAGCGAAAAGAAAACAGGATTTGTTATTCGCAATAAAGGTGAGAGATAATAAGTAAGAAAAGTCAAAGTAATATTTAAAAATCGTATAAAACCAGCAATCAAGGAGAGAGGATTGCTGGTTTTTCAGTTTTAGCGATACGTTACAGGATATTTTTTTAAGTTTT
>NZ_JBLOJT010000162.1:0-2317 GCF_047785745.1 Streptococcus pluranimalium
AACCGGTAGCGGGTGCCCTCAGAGGACTTGCACCTCAGATATACGACATGCCCGTCGTACCAAAAAGAGAGAACCGTAACGATTCTCTCTAGATGTTAATTATAAGTCACCCACTACAGTTGACGAAGAGCCACTTTTTACCTGTTAGGATAAACCACGCGAAATTCTTCCAAAACGATTTTGGAATCTTCATTAAACACAAGATGACTCTCAGCTAACCATTCAAAAAATAATGCCTTATGAACTTGTCGCCAATACGCCAAACTTCTATCACCCTCGCCTTCTTTGTAGGCATGATCTGCCGAAACATCTTTAAAAGGCAACACTGATACCTTAGTAATTTCAATGATACAAACGGCATCATCTTGACTATCTAGGACAATATCATAAGACCCGACTTTTGGTAAAGGTTCATCACCAACTTCATACAAGTCAAATGCTGAAGCTGTCGCTGTTTTGGTTCCGTCTAAGACTAACTGGGCCAGTAAATCTGGCTTTGCTCCGAATCCCCAGGCATCCATCTCATCGCCAATATTGGGATTAATCTGTTGATACTCCTGCCACATTTTTTCTGGTGTCATGATTGCTCCTTTATGATTTCTTAAATGGGATTCAATTTCTAAAGCTGCTCCCAAAATCAATTTAAATATTTTTCAATTTTTATGTTGTCTCTAAAAAACTTCTTTTGTAGCTAAGATATAGACAGCTCTATCGATTCAGATACAAAGATAGAAAGGTTTATATTTTAGAAGGGTGATAGCAACCTCAACCTCATGCTCTGCCACATCAGTCTATTCAATCTCGATACGAATAATACTCAATGAAAATCTAAATCTGAAACCATTTAAGTGCAAGGTGTAAATCTGGACGATTTACTAGGATAAGGAGACTCGAACCATAATTCTATATTCAGATTTTGAATATTCAGATTTTGAATTAAAATCAGTATAAAATATCTATTCGCGATACCGATTTCGATATATTTTCATTTCAAGCTCCAACCACCGTCGATCTTAACGATTTCACCTTGCATGGAAGCTAGTTTTCCCGAAGCTAACATGAGGGTTAATTCCGCAATTTCACCTGGTTCTGTCCAACGACCGATAGGCGTCTCAGAAGCTACCCACTCTGCCATACCACCAGTTTCAAAATCCGCAACCGTCATACCAGTCTTAACAGCACCCGGGGCAATGCCAAAAACTTGAATCCCATCTTTAGCATAATCTAGTGCTAATTGACGGGTAAAGCCTGCCAAAGCGTGTTTGGACGAGGTATAGGCTGCACCGCCTCCGCCAGCCATAAAGCTGGCAATAGAACACATAGTGATAATGATTCCTGATTTTCTGGCTACCATTTTCTCAAGATAATACCGAGTAAGCTTAACCGTCGCAAAAAAGTTAGTTGCCATGACCTCTTGAAAATCATCTTCTGAAATCTCAAGAAGGGGTTTATAATCGTCTAAGATTCCTGCGGTGTTACACAAAATGTCAACTTCAGGAACTTGCTCGTACAGCGCAGCGATGTCACCTGTCAAATCCATCTGAAAAAACTGGAAGTTAGGATGAGACAAGTCTGGTTTAGCAGACTTGTCGATCCCGTAAACCGCGTAGCCATGTTCCAAAAACAGTCGTGCTTGAGCCAGACCAATCCCTGACGCTGCGCCTGTGATGAGGACTCGCTTAGTCATTCACTTCAATCCAATCTTCAGCCAAAACGTCACAAGGTGTTGGACTCCACATGCTAAAGCCTTCGCCGTCACCAGTCACATTGATGAGAAAATAAGGTGTTGCCTCTAGCTTTTGACCATTCACTTCGATGCTGTCAAAGAGTTGCACATAATTTTCAGCGCCGCCCCAACCAGTGCGAACGTATTTTTTCTTTGCTTTTAATCCTGGTAAAATCTCTTCAAATGTCATGATTGTCTCCTTTTAATAAACTATTGCCATTCTATCATAATTTTAAAATAAGGCTAGCATTCTTTCTTTATATCCCCCTATCTAGACTCTTTAAAAACTCTTTTTTAGTAAAGTAAGTTCTCAATCAAAAAAGCTACGAACTTTTACCCACAGCGGTCAAGTTATAATGGGAGTTACATATATGTCCGATATCCATTTATTACTCTCTATCATCTCTAAAATTCAGCCACAATGAGCTGATACTTATAAGCAGCATTAATATTCCCATTTCCCCTTGACCCTTTTCTTTTATAAACAGTAGATGATGAAAAATGAGGCAAACCATAGTATCCCATTCCACAGACAAGCTCTGAGTTTTATAAAAGGCTTAGAAAATACTAAACCTTTTACATATCGTTATA
>NZ_JBLOJT010000163.1:0-2247 GCF_047785745.1 Streptococcus pluranimalium
TAGGTTCTTATATTTCTAAAAGGTTTTGAAGACTGTTTGAAACTCTTTATTCACAGTCTCCATTTGCTCTTCAATCAAGTCAAAAAGCTCTCTAATATCTGTAGAGTATTTACCCACTACAGTCTTATAGAGCCATTTATTGCTTGTATTTTGCAAAATCGTGTATTAAAGACTTTAAGCCTTTAATATTTTTAGGGAAATATCTTTATTTTTCACTAATTTTGATAAATAGCCTTGTTATTTCAATGAAATTGTAACATTGGCGTAATATACTACCTCTTTTTTTTTGGTAAAATGTTATTTGTCTTAATTACACAGGAGTAGTTTTTAATTATGAAGAAAAGAATTTTATCAGCTGTTTTGTTGAGTGGTGTGACACTTGGAACACATGTATCTGTGAATGCAGAAGATTATGATACAAAGATTGCAGCTAAAGATGATGCTATTATTAATTTGACTAGTCAGCAAGCTGTAGCACAGTCGGAAGTTGAATCTATTCAGACTCAAGTAGGTACATTATCAGCTCAACAGGCTGATTTAGAAGCTCAAAACGTTTCTTTGAAAGAGAAATCAGCGATTTTATCTACTGAAATTCAAACTTTATCTGAGAAAATTGTTGCACGTAGTGAGTCATTAAAGAAACAAGCTCGTAGTGCTCAAAAACAAAATACGGTAACGAATTATATTAATACTGTTATCAATTCTAAGTCAATTTCAGAAGCTATTAGTAAGGTAGTTGCTATCCGCGAAGTGGTTTCGGCTAACCATATGATGTTAGAAAAACAAGAGTCGGATAAAGTTGCTCTTGCTGAAAAACAGAAAGAAAACCAAGCAGCTATTAATACAATTGCTGCCAACCAAGCAACTCTTGCCGCTAACAAGTCAACATTGGAAACACAACAAGCTGAGTTGAAAGCTTCACAAGTAGCTCTTGCTGTTGAATTAGCGACTGCTGAAGATGAAAAATCATCTCTAGTAGCAGAGAAATCAACGGCAGAATCAGTCGCAGCTTCTGTTTCGACTTCTCAGTCAGTCGCAGCCTCTATTTCAGCTTCAGAATCTGCTTCAGCTGTTCAGGCAGCAGCTTCAGCAGCTGCCGTTGCATCTGAAGTCGCAGCCTCTGTTGCAGCTAGTGTCGTAGCTTCAGAATCCGTTGCAGCAACTTCTATGGCAGTTGCTTCAGCAAGTACAGCTGCAGTTGAAGCTCAAAAAGCTTCGGAACAAGTAATTTCCCAAGCTTCATCATCTCAATCTGTGACATCATCATCTCAATCGGCGTCAGTTGCTTCTGCTAGAAGTTCTCAAACAGCATTGACGCCTACATCTACTGTATCGCGTACGTCATCTACGCAAGCATCATCAGTTTCATCTGTGACACCAGTAATTAATACAGCTGGTAACACTTATCCAGTAGGTCAGTGTACTTGGGGCGCTAAATCACTCGCTCCTTGGGCTGGAAATAACTGGGGTAATGGTGGACAATGGGCAGCTTCAGCAGCTGCTGCAGGTTTCTCAGTAGGATCAACTCCAACTGTAGGTTCAATTGCTGTTTGGAACGATGGCGGTTATGGTCATGTTGCAGTAGTAGTTGCAGTTGAAAGTTCAACTCGTATTCAAGTTATGGAAGCTAATTATAATGGTATTCAATCAATTGGAAACCATCGTGGTTGGTTTAACCCTACGGCAACTTATCAAGGTGCTGCCGTATATATCTACCCAAGATAAAGTGGCTCTTCGTCAACTGTAGTGGGTGACTTATAATTAACATCTAGAGAGAATCGTTCTGGTTCTCTCTTTTTGAGTGTTTAAAGCGATGAGAATTTTGGTTTTAAAGTTTTTAAACTTCCGAAATCCAAAAGCTTGTCGTTTGATACCTTTGATGAGTTTGTTGGTTGCTTCTAGCTTCGCGTTAGAATAGGGAAGTTCTAAGGCATTAATAATATAGCTTTTGTATTTCAAAAAAGTTTTGAAGACCGTTCGAAATTCTTTATTCACAGTCTCCAGATGCTCCTCGATCAAGTCAAAAAAGTGATTAGCTTGTTTGATGAGTTTTTCGTAGTGCTGGATATTCTCAATGATTTGAACCAATTCAAATTCACGAGCGGGAGATGTCGTCCCAATGGTGTTTGAAGCAAGTTCGAGAATATCCTTTGCATGTTTAACTGTTAATCGTTTAATGTCCATTAGCTTTTGAACTCCAGCCTCTATCATTTTTTCAGGAGTAGGAAATGCTTTAAGTAACTCATT
>NZ_JBLOJT010000164.1:0-2246 GCF_047785745.1 Streptococcus pluranimalium
TAACTAGAAAATCTATACTCGAAGAAAATCAAAATCTGACTAGGAAAGGAGCCACAGATAGAACTTGAAGTTCATAACAGCAAACTTGAACAACGTTAGATTATGATTTTCAATGAGTATTAACGATGTCAACAACTTCAATAATACCGAAGACCTCCTTTTGCTTTATTCATCAAAAGGTTTAACATTTGCTTCATAACCTTCATCTCTCGATTAAAATCGTTTACCAAATCTTTTCAACTCGTATCTTCACAGTGAGACTAGGGACAACATTATTTGAAGAAAAATCCTTTAAATATTTGTACAAAAAAAGCATCATATCAAGTAGTTCAAACACTTAATATGATGCTTTTTGAGTTCAGATGATTTTTTTCTAAACTTTGTTTTTTATTCTTGAATATGAATTGACAGTGTATCCGCGTCAACCGTCACTTGAGCACCGATGGTGATGGTAAATAAGGGTTGGGTATGGGCAAAATCAGTATCGTAAACCACAGGAATGTCTTTTAAAATTGGGTGCTTATCTAAAATATAAAGCAAGAGCTCTGGTGTCATCTGACACTCTTTAGGAAAACGGCCTAAAACAAGAGCTTTCGGATGAGGATAAGCCTGCAAAATAGCTGCTAGGTTGCGATCAAATTCGAAATAATCATCTTCTTCGGCTTCTTCTAAAAAGAGGACATAAGACTCCGGTTTCGGTGCATAGGGAGTTCCTCTTAAGAGACCAAAGGTTGACAAATTTCCCCCAATTAACGTTCCACTAGCTTTACCTGAGTTATATGATTTCCACTCTGTTGGCATGAAATGACGAGGTTGACTAGGGTCATACCAAGGGTCACTAGACCACTCAGAACTAGGTTCCAAATCATAAGCTGTATGTCCGAGAGCCTTTAACCAAGACTCACTTTGATAAACTTGCCCTTCAACCATTTTAAAACTAGAATAAGACGGTCCCATGTAGGTTTGAAGGCCCGTTTTGGCATAAATAGCATTTAAAATAGCCGTGGTATCTGAGTAACCACAGATAGGCTTGGGATTTTTAGCGATTAAATCATAATCTAAATAAGGCAAGAGTTCATTCGAATTAAAACCACCTATCGTGGCTAAAATTCCATCAACAGAACCATCTGCAAAGGCAGCATGCAAATCAGCTACGCGACTATCAATGGAAGCCGAATCAAGCATATCATGCTCCAAGTAATGCTCTGAAAATGATAAGGAAAAGCCTAATGCTTCTAAAGTCTCCTTAGCAGCTAAGTTGGCTTCAAAGCCACCTAGTCTCTCAATCGAACTTGATGGACTAAGAATACGTAAATGACTTCCTGGTTTTAATACTGACATAATTTGACCCTCCTAAAGCTTTTCATGATTATAGCATAAGACTATAAAATTGGAAAGATAGGCTCAATTTCAACTGATTTTATTCAATGATAATGTCAAATTCTCTTTATAACACATCATTTTTAATCACTCTTAAAATATGTTATTCTAAAATGTATGCTAATAGGAAAGGAAATAGCTATGGTCAATCTAGGACAAGTAAAACTACTCGAAACGCTGCCATATGATAATCAACTCTACACACAAGGGATTGAAAAGATATCAGAAGATACTATCTTAATTAGTGCAGGGCGATATGGGCATTCAAGGTTAGTCATCTATCACACCAATGATAAAACATTTAAAACTAAACACACCTTTCCAGATGATTTTTTTGCCGAAGGGTTAACCCTTCTTGATAATAATACCTTTTGGTTACTCAGTTTTAAGGAAGAGATTGCAACACAGTATCGTCTTACGGATTTTTCAATAATACAAAAAGTTTCCTATCAAGGGCAGGGTTGGGGAATTGCCTATGACAATCAAAATAATTGTCTGTGGATGACCAACGGAGGACATTATCTTCAAAAAAGAAATCCTGACACTTTTGATTTAATTGAAGAAATCCCTATAGAAGTAAATCATGTTCCCATTTCAAGATTAAATGAACTGGAATACGTCGACGGCTATCTATACGCTAACATTTGGCAGACTCAAAAAATAGTCAAAATGCTACCCCAAACCGGACAAATCGTTACGGTTTATGATTTAGCCGCAATAATGACGAAGCTACAATTAGATAAAGTTAGATATCCATATATAGATTTTTTAAATGGGATTGCACACTTAGAAAACAATCAGTTCATTATAACAGGGAAATTGTACCCCTTTATGATGATTGTCACTTTAAATTAAAAACCGTACTT
>NZ_JBLOJT010000165.1:0-2155 GCF_047785745.1 Streptococcus pluranimalium
TTATAATTAACATCTAGAGAGAATCGTTCTGGTTCTCTCTATTTGTCTCTTTCCGGTTTTCGAGAGACAACCTAAAAGGGTCACTCCCCTGACCCTTTTAGTATTCAAAGCGATGAGACTTTTGGTTTTAAAGTTTTTGAACTTCCGGAATCCAAAAGCTTGTCGTTTGATATCTTTGATGGGTTTGTTGGTTGCTTCTAGCTTAGCATCCAAATAGAGAAGTTCTAAGGTATTGATAATATAGCTCTTATATTTCAAAAAAGTGGCTAGCTTGTTTCTCTTGAAAGTGAAAGAGCAATAGTTGATATAGCTCATAGTAATAGCGCAGTTCTTCAGAGAAGGGTAAGGTTTTCTGAACAATCTCCCGAGGGGTTAAGATTTGTCTAAAGGTCCTTGAATAGAACGTCTCCAGAGATAGTTTGCGACTATCTTTTTGTAAGATTCGCCAGTGATTCTTCATCGCTCGATAAGGAAGTGATTGCGTTTTAAAGCTCTTCATGATGGCAATTCTCGTAGCCCTCATAGCCCTGCTTAGGTGTTGGATGATGTGGAAGCGATCGAGGACAATACGTGCCTTTGGGAGTGAAATAGTCCGGTGGATTATTTCAGCCTGAGCCTAAAAACAAGATAGCGAAGGTTTTGATGATGGGAATGTAGCTACCAGACATGTCCACAGTGACAACTTCAACCGTCTCACGAACTTTTCTGGGGAATTTGTAGAAGAAGTTCTTAATCGTGGTTTGTTTATTGTCCTCAAGTACAGTGACGATTTGCCTGGTCTCAAAGTCCTTAGCAATTAAGGCTAATTGTCCTTTGTTTCTTGACAATTCATCCCACGACAGAACGGTAGGTAGCTTATCAAAGGTCTCCATGATTTGGAAATTTTCCAGTTGTCTTTGGACAGTCGCTACCGAGACATGACATTGCCTAGCGATAGCGGCATTGCTTAAGGCTTCCGTTAGAAGCTGAGTAATTTTAGACCAGACCGGTTGCGAAATTTGGCAGTTTCTTTTAACTAATGAGGTTTGAGAGACGACAACCTTACGACAGTCTTTACATTGAAAACGCCGTTTCTTTAGTTTTAAGACGGTTGGCATACCTTGAACATCCAAAATCGGGATGGTTGATGTTTTTTGAAAATCGTATTTGATCATCTTCCCTCGACAAAACAGACAATCAGGGGCTTGATAATCAAGTTTAGCTCGTACGTCAATATGAGTTTGATGTTTCAAAACAAAAGAAATAGTGATATTGTTATCTTTCAATCCAATTAAATCTGTAGTATTTTTAAATAGTTCCATATGACACCTTCTAATGATGGTTTCGTCGCTTTTCATTATAAGTCATGTGGGACTTTTTGCATACAGTCAAAAAGTCCTATAACCTCCGTAGAGGATTTTACCCACTACAGTCTTATAGAGCCCTTTTTATGTGTTTTGAGGTTCAAAATGTCTAGTGTAGACTTTTGAAGACTATTTTATATGACTTTCACCCTTTTTTACCGAATCTTAGAGATATTTAGCGTTTTCTGTTATTAAGTGATTGAAAATGCCTTTTTACCTCAACGAGAATTATCTAATTTACTGACTCAATTTTCTTTATTTAATCGTTTTACTGACCAGCGGGTAGTAGATAAAAATCATCATCCTAGGTCACTTTTACTAAATGTTGTTGTTTTCTTTGTTATTGTTGGATCTACTAGTCAAGTTTGTTTCTATTTTCTAAAAAAAGAGAAATAGAACAACAAAGATAGGTAAGTATCATTTTTTAATGCTTATCTTACTCAATCCTATCATTTCAAGAGGATTATAGTAAAATACCCGTGGTGCTAGTTGATTTCAAAATATCTCAAATGATAAGCTAATATGATTTGTTCGATTCTCAATTGTAGTCCCCTAATGCTTCTAGTCAACGTGTGCTCAATATCAAATAGCGCACAAAGTTCAGAAAAGCGAGTTTTGATCGTTCTTCTCATGACAAGTAACTGCCAATGATTATGTTGTTCTGCACCAACCATGTTTTGACGTAATGGTGTCCATATGTGATAGCCTTTCTGTTCTAACCTATCTTTTAGCTCTTGACTGAGGTAGCCTAAATCGGCAAGAACTACAGATTGCTTACAGCCTTCTAGGAGTTCATCAACGACTTTAATGTC
>NZ_JBLOJT010000166.1:0-2038 GCF_047785745.1 Streptococcus pluranimalium
TAAAAACTGGCGAAAAGTTCTTATCCATAATCATATAGGATACACCCACCAATTGTTCTTCTGATTTTTTTCTGTCTCCGAATGATAAAGGCTATCTAATCTATTAAACTGTTCCTGTATAGATGATTTAGTTTGGCTATCGATTAAGCGATTAACAGCTATACGAAAACCTAAAAATAAGCAACAAAATAAAGAAAGAATAATGATTAAAGATTGTCTAAACAAAACATTTTTTAGTTTAGGGTTCAAAGACTTCCTTTTTCTTAACCAATCTAAACCCTTGCCCCCAAACCGTTTCAATAATAACATGACTATTTACCTGTCTTAACTTTTTCCTTATTCTTTTTATTGTATCATCAGTGACTCTTGTTTCAACATCACTATCAAATCCCCAAACTTCATCAAGTAATTGTTCTCTTGATACTGTTCGGCTGACTGATTTCATTAATAGTTGCATTACCTTATACTCTGTACTTGTCAGTCGAACCTTCTCATCTCCAATTTCTAAAACAGGTGAATCACTTAGTAAATTTAATCCTTGATAATTTAACAAATCTCCTTTTGTCTGACAGAGATGTCTTGATAGGAGAGCTTTAACCTTTAGGACTAATTTTATAGGAGAAAATGGCTTCGTAAAATAATCGTCTGCTCCCATTTCAAAACCATCAATATAATCTGGTTCAGAATCTCTAGCAGTTAGTAAAATAATAGGGACTTGAGATTTTTGGCGAATTCTTTCTACAATATGAAAACCATTTGTTCCTGGCATCATAACATCTAAAATGACCAAATCTGCCATTTTCTCAAGAGAAGCTAGCAGTAGTTGGTCTCCTGTTTCAAAGGTTTGAACTTGATACCCCTCTTTCCTTAAAATCATAGCAACTAACTCACGAATGAATTTTTCATCATCTGCAATATAAATCATTCTCAACGCTACTCTTACCTTTCTTTTAAAAGCATCACTGTATTTATCAACCATATTATAATGCCTAGCTATTTTTAAGCGTTTTTGATATCCTCTTTTATTACCTTAATCTCTTGAGCGACACGCTTTTTACTACTTTTGTTAGCTAAGCTGTATTTGCCTTTGGGATTAAAATAGCTAAGATCATAATCTCCTTTCTCACCAAATGGCCACTTACGGCTTCGATTGGGGGCACGAAAACCTCGAATCATTTTTTTTCGAAAGGGGGGATCGTGACGACGAACTGGACTAATATCTAATTGCCAGTGCCTTTTGCCACTTTGCCCATAATTAAAACTCGCCCCATTGACAACACCACTTTCAGTCACTTTTTCAGCATCATTCTCATTCAAGAAATTACCTCTACTATCAAGGATAAATTCAGTATGAAAACCCATCAATACTTTAACATTAGCAGATGGTTTTTGATCAGGGTAGATTACTCGTCCTTTCTTAAGGGCAATTTTATTGTGCAGGCGGGCTGATTCTTTAAAACTATAATCTCCATCACAAAACAAATTAGCCTGTTTTTTGTCTTTCAAATAATGCGTTAAAGCCTCTTGATCAGTCATTCCAGCTTTCTTAAAATGATAACGGACGTACTGAGCCTGATGACTGGAAATAATATAGCGTAATTGATGAACACGCCTTTGCAAATCACCTCCCTGAGAAAGATTATCCTCAGGAAAAACAGCTGAAACAAGCGCAGCAAAATCATACCAAAAATCAGCATTTGGCTCTAAATTAATACTGAACTTATCAATCAATTCCTTATTCTGCTCACATGATCCAACTAAGTCACTTGGCATATCAATATGATTCAATAAAGCTTCTAAACGCTCATTAGGAGTCATCAAGGACTGACTTTTATCCCAAAATCGCTGAAAAAGGATTGAGCCTACGGTCAAGTCTCCTTGATGGGCAATGTCTTTTTCAAACAGTGTCACTAATTGTTTTGACCAGCCTTCTTGTTCTAATTCTTCGTATGTTTTAATGATTGTCATAGCTTTATTTTATCAAAAAATATTATTAAAAGTGAACAATACTTTTCAAGCAGATAAAAAACCGTATCAA
>NZ_JBLOJT010000167.1:0-2033 GCF_047785745.1 Streptococcus pluranimalium
TTTATTTATGTGTGAGCTTCAGTCTGTTAAACTTTGTCTATTTATACTCGAAGAAAATCAAAATCTGACTAGAAAAAGCGTCGTAGCTAGAACTAAAGTTCATCAAGGTAAACTTAACAATATCAGATTTTGATTTTCTTCGAGTATTAGGTCTTGTTTAGTCCAAGTCAAAGAGACGGCTAATGACTGAAAGATAATCTTGATTTTCTATTAAATGCTTTTGTTTACGGCGGGCTTTATTAGGATAATCGGTGATAATACCGTCGACAGAAGATTGTAAATACATTTTCAAATCATCTTGATCGTTAATAGTCCAGATGTATAACTCTTTTTTTCTCTTATAGGCTAGCTTTGCCAGATGGTTACTATATGAAAATTCTTCAATGGCATAGAAATCAACCTTAGTTGAAGCAAAATCTCCAAATTGAAAAGTGATGACATGACCAGTTTCAATATCTGGGCGATGCTTTTCAATGCTTTCTATTAAAGGCAAATCAAGAGACATAATCTTACTTCCCGGATTTAGCGGTAGTGACCTTAATTCTTTTAGAATAGCTGTTCCATAGTTTTTTTGATTTTTCGTGGTTTTTAACTCGATAAGCAAGGGCATCTTTAGCTTTGTAGCTTTTTCTAAAAATGTTTTTAGAGAGACGATTTGGCTTATATGGCCATTTTGACGGAGCCTTTTTCCAATAATATCTTTCGCTTTAGACTGACTGATAATAGTTGATTCACCACTTAAACGTTGGAGATTATTATCATGAACAACCACAAATTTTTGATCTTTGGTCATTAAAACATCAATTTCGACCATGTCAGCTTTGGCCTTTTTTGAGGCTTTGAGCCCTTCTAAAGAGTTTTCAACAGCCATGTCAACGAAACCTCGATGAGCAATGATCTCCACTTCCTTAGGATTGCTGCTACTAAGTATATTGATATTGTATAAAAAGGCTCCTAGAGCAATAAAACAATTGAGAAGTAGCATCCTCACCCATCGACTCTTTTTTCGTTTATGACTTGGTTCAATATCGACAACGTCATGTTGTTCGAGATCAAGTATCAAATAGGATACAGAAGCCAGTTTGATGAGAAGGCTGGCAATAAAAATGACAAACCAGACCAGACTGAGTAAGCTAACTTGAAGGAACCATAACTGACTACTATCTTTTGGAAATACAAGATAAACAATACCTAGAAGTAGTCCAGAGGTAATGAAAGCGACAAAACTAATGATACCTGAAATGATAGCTAAACCACTTAACGTTAAAAATGAGCGACCGGAAGTCATTCTCCAGCTAGTCTTTAAATTTTCAGTAAAGTGTGTCTCTTTTTGAATAATCGTCAAGGGTAAGGTATAAATAAAGCGAGCATTGATGTAAAAAATCAGGATGTAGGCTAGCATCAGACCGACTTGGCCCAGACTTGTTTTTTGCAATTCCCCAGTAATAAATGTTGGAATGTATAGCCGTTCGATGAGAGCTGACGAAAAGAAAAAGCGAAGGACTGGGATGGTTAGTAATAAATAAGCTAGAAAACTTAACAAGTGGCGGCCACTAATACTAAATAAAAATTGCTTAAAATCAGTTTTTATTCGCTTAAATCCTAGCTCTATAGGCGTCTCTTTATAGCGTAGCATTTCCACCAAAAAGGAAAATTCCATAAAAACTAACAGAGCTAGAATAATGAGATAAATGATTAAGAGTAAGAAAGTGACAGGGTTTGCTAGAAAACTAAAGATATTATCCAGTGATAAACCAGGATAGCCAGAAGAAATCAAAATACCACGAAATAACCAA
Organism: Streptococcus pluranimalium; assembly: GCF_047785745.1. Taxonomy (GTDB): domain Bacteria; phylum Bacillota; class Bacilli; order Lactobacillales; family Streptococcaceae; genus Streptococcus; species Streptococcus pluranimalium_B. Next base: position 1,797 of record NZ_JBLOJT010000167.1, read on the forward strand.
GATAAAAGATAAGACCCTCCAATCGTTAGAGTAAGCTGTAGGAAGGTTGTTCGGAGACTATAAATAATAAAATGTTTATAGATGTCATGTAGGACAGCAAGCAGTTTGATAATCATAGGATACTTTCTGTTGATGTGATTCTTCTATTTTATCAAAAAAGCTTGCATTAGTGGGAAGGAATTACTTTAATGGTTTGAGGTTTTGGTGATTTAACTGATAGCACTTACTAACACATTC
>NZ_JBLOJT010000168.1:0-2011 GCF_047785745.1 Streptococcus pluranimalium
ATTTTGGGGATATTAACAGTGGAGACTAGTCAAATCATGTGATTTTTGATAAAATAGAAAACGTTAACATAAGTGTAGATATTATTGTTTGTGATTTAATGAGCAAAAAAATTGGTGTCTATTCTTGTATGTGTTATACTTAACAAGTAAAAAAAATATATTGGAGATTTTTATATGTCTAAAATTGTTGTCGTAGGTACCAACCACGCTGGTACAGCTGCTATTAAAACAATGTTGTCAAACTATGGTTCTGAAAATGAAATCGTAACATTTGACCAAAACTCAAACATTTCCTTCTTAGGATGTGGAATGGCTTTATGGATAGGTAAACAAATTGATGGTCCTGAAGGTCTTTTCTATTCTGATAAAGAAGAATTGGAAAGCATGGGTGCAACAGTATACATGGAGTCACCTGTCACTCACATTGACTACGCTAAAAAAGAAGTAACTGCGATTGTTGATGGTAAAGAACATGTTGAATCTTATGATAAATTGCTTTTAGCAACTGGTTCTCAACCGATTGTACCGCCAATTAAAGGCGTTGAAATCAAAGAGGGATCAACAGACTTTGAAGCAACACTTGAAAACCTTCAATTTGTTAAACTTTACCAAAATGCTGAAGATGTTATTAACCGCCTTGAAAAACCTGGTATCGAACGTGTAGCAGTTGTTGGTGGTGGTTACATTGGTGTCGAACTTGCTGAAAGTTTCAAACGTAAAGGTAAAGAAGTCGTTCTTGTTGATATCGCTGAAACAGTAATGGGTGCATACTATGACCGTGATTTTACTGCAATGATGAACCAAAACCTTGAAGAAAATGGTGTTAAACTTGCTCTTGGTCAAGCTGTGCAAGCTGTAGAAGGTGACGGAAAAGTTGAACGCCTTGTAACTGATAAAGAAACTTTTGATGTTGACATGGTTATCATGTGTGTAGGATTCCGCCCTAACACAGCACTTGGAAACGGCGAACTTGAAACTTTCCGTAATGGTGCTTTCTTGGTTGATAAAAAACAAGAAACTAGTGTAAAAGATGTTTATGCTATTGGTGACTGTGCTACTATCTATGATAATGCTCGTGATGATCATAGCTACATTGCCTTGGCTTCAAATGCTGTTCGTACAGGTATTGTTGCTGCTCACAACCTTGCTGGTCATGAGCTTGAAGGTGTTGGTGTACAAGGTTCAAATGGTATTTCAATCTTCGGACTTAACATGGTTTCAACTGGTTTGACTGAAGAGCGTGCAAAAGAAGCTGGCTTTAATGCTGCAGTAGCATCTTTCAATGATAAACAAAAGCCTGAATTTATCAAACACGATAATCATGATGTTGCTATCAAAATTGTCTACGATAAAGACACACGTGTTGTTCTTGGTTGCCAAATGGTATCACGTGAAGATATGTCAATGGGAATCCATATGTTCTCACTTGCGATCATGAAACATGTGACAATCGAAGAACTTTCACTTATGGATATCTTCTTCTTGCCACACTTCAATAAACCATATAACTACATCACAATGGCTGCTCTTGGTGCAGAATAGTTATAATAAACTCGAAGAAATAAGATTCTTCGAGTTTATTTTTTCTCTGCGATAATTCGACTTGACAAAAGATGAAATCCCTTGCATAATTAATGTAAGCAATGAAAATGCATTGAAAGGAGACCTCTTATGCAAATTATTAAACGTGATGGACAAGTTGCAGACTTTGATCCAGAGAAAATCTACCAAGCTATTGTAAAAGCCGCTCAAACGGTTTATGTTATCGATGATACGTGGCGTGCGAATCTTGCTCAAGTAACTAAAAAAGTTGTACTTGATTTGGAAGAAGCGCAAGTCGAGCGTCCAACCATTAACATGATTCAATCATTAGTAGAAAATCGTCTGATGGATGCTGGGTATATCAATATTGCTGAGCACTATATTTCATATCGTTTGCAGCGCGATCTAGAACGTAATGGTTACGATGATAAAGTTATTGTTCATCTTCATTTTGAGCAAATTATGTAAA
>NZ_JBLOJT010000169.1:0-1996 GCF_047785745.1 Streptococcus pluranimalium
TACCATGGGAAATCTTCTTGATGTGGTGGTTCATGCAGCTAATTTGCACGACACAAAAGAGGTTGCTTTTGTCAAACTATCACACATTAATCGTCTTTTAAGGGCTTTATAACTTTGTGAATACAGGTTCTAGTTTCTACCGAATACGCTTTTTTGACCATAACAAAACACTCCTGTTTCTAGTTTACTAGTTTTCAACAGGAGTGTTTTTCTTATGTCTCATTTTATGGGTGCAGTGCCTTGACAGCTTGTTTTTTTTTCGTTAGACTACTCGTAATCGGTGTCATTTTAACGATAAATCACCTCGAAAATTAAATACCACAAGGGAGTGCCTTTGGGCTGAGACCACATGTCTGTGGAATCCTTATCAACCTGATCTGGTTAGTACCAGCGTAGGAATTGTGTCATTATGTACTTGGTAAGGCTCCCTTTTTGATAAAAAGGAGTTTTTTATGTCAAAAAATCTTAATGCTTTAGTTGAAGCTGCTATTTTCGCTGCACTCGCCATGGTTCTTTCTTTTATCCCTGATTTTGCTAATTGGTTTTCTCCTTCATTTGGAGCTATTCCACTTGTTGTCTTTTCACTACGCCGTGGCCCAAAATATGGTCTATTAGCCGGTTTTCTTTGGGGACTTATACACTTTATCTTTGGAAAAGTTTATTATTTAGCCTTTTCTCAGGTCTTAATAGAGTATATTCTCGCTTTTGTTTCTATGGGCTTAGCAGGCATTTTTGCTCAATCCTTCCAAGCAGCCATTCGAGCTAAAGAATCCAAAAAAGCTATCTGTTTAGGTAGTCTTGCCAGCTTGTTAGCAGTTGGAATTCGCTATTTTTGGCATTTTTTAGCAGGGGTCATTTTCTGGGGTTCATACGCTCCTAAAGGAATGTCTGCACTATGGTATTCTTTTAGTGTCAATGGCATCGCTGGTTCATCTACTCTCATCTTGGTTATCATTAGTCTTATTCTTTTAGTATCAGCCCAAGCTAATAGACTCTTTTTAACAAAATAATCTTAAGGTTTCTTTAACATATATTGTGTTAAAATAAAGTTTATGCCAAGATATAAAAGACGCCGTAAGACTCCAAAAACATTCAAGACTACAATCATTATCATCTCTTCGCTTATGGTATTGATGCTATCGGCATTTGGATTCATTCATTATGTAAATGCTAAAAAGCTACTTAACTATGAGACACAGCAGATGACCAACATTGGTCATCTTCATGAACTATTTGATGAGCAATGGCATCGCATAACTTCTCCAATTTCTCACCAAGAGACAATTACTATCACCTCATATCGTGAGAAAAAAGTCAGAGGAAGTGTTCATCTCTTTGCTGGATTCATTTTTAATGGCAAGCAGTATTATACATTAGCAAATCAACTAACTCTTATTCAAGACAATCCTATCAACCAAGCGGTCGCTGACTTAGGTTATCCCCAAGTTAATATCTCAAAACAAATCAATAAACGGTTTACAAAAATCCCCTATTTTAATACTAGTCGTCAGCCTATGGGGATTGTTATCCATGAGACTGGTAATGATGACTCAACACTTGATAATGAAATTAGCTACATGATAAAAAACTATCACACATCAGGTGTTTTCGTCCATAGCTTTATCAATGCTAATCAAATCATAACGATTGCCAATCCTGATTTTATGGCACAAGGTGCTGGGCCTAAGGCCAATCCTAACTATATTCAGTTTGAGATGACTAGAGAAAATAGCCCAGATGCTTTTACTAATCAGTTATCTAATGCAGCCTATTATACTGCTAAACAACTGCGTCATTATCACCTACCAGTTACAATAGGGCAAGAGGATGGGCAAGGAACTATCTGGACGCATGATATGGTGTCCAGATATCTTGGAGGAACTGACCATGCTGATTCCGTCGAATACTGGAGAGGTATGGCTAACTACTATTGGGGAGTGGATTATAGTGTTGAAGATTTTACACAATTAGTCCAAGCCTATTATAATCAAATACT
>NZ_JBLOJT010000017.1:0-26393 GCF_047785745.1 Streptococcus pluranimalium
GCCAATACGCTCAATGTAAGCTTGCTTTTGGTCATTGACAGCTTCATCGCCATCGACATCATAATAAAGCAAGAATTTCACCGCATCTGCACCTGATTCTTTGATACGCTTAGCTGCCCAAACATCAAGACAGTCTGGCAAGCGACTAGTTGTAGTGGCATCATAACCTGTTTTTTCATAGGCTAGCAACAATCCTGCCTCTTCATGACGAACCTTAGTCGCTGGAAGACCATATTCAGGATCAAGAAGAATAGATGACGCATATGGTGTAAGCTCCTCTGAAACTAAACATTTGAGCTCTTCGATTTGAGCAATCGTTGGTTCTGTGTCTTGGTGTTGTGCCATCATACGTTTGAGTGCTCCGCGTTGATCAAAAGCCAGGGCGGAGATAATCCCATTGTTACTCAACTTTGTCATTGATTGGCGTTTGTTTTCGGTTAGGGTTAAAGTCATTTCTTGTTATACCTCTCTTACATTAAGTGCTTGATAAAGTCCATCGTAATTAGCCATATTAACATGTCCAGTTGTCTTTTCCTGAGCATTCAGCATGCCTAAAACATTAGCTTTTTTCAACAAAACCTCATCTGTTTCTTCATTAGCTAGTCCTGAAGCAATTCCTGCAACCGTAGAGTCTCCAGATCCAACTGGATTAACCACCTCTATTTTAGGAATGTCCACCTTATAAAAAGTCTCGCCATGTTTAGCAAAAGCGCCATCAGCTCCTAGCGAAACGATTATCCATTCGATGCCATCAAATAAGGGTTGTTGCAATACTTCTTTTAGTTCCTCGACGTCTTTGCCAACCTCTCGTCCCAAAAGTTGCGCTAATTCATCTCTGTTAGGTTTGATAACAGTTGGTTTATCATCACCTTTTAGTACAGCTTCCAGCATACTACCAGAACAGTCTAGAACGGTCTTTTTACCAAATAAATTAGCCAAACGAATCAAACGACCATAGTAATTTTCAGGCATTCCAGCTGGTAAACTACCAGACATGGTCACAACATCGACACCTTCTAAAATGTATTTAAAATGATTGGCAAAACCATCAGCTTCATCAGGATCTACTAATGGACCTTGCTCAAGGATTTCGGTTTGTTGACCATCATGCAAAATGGCGATACAGTTTCTAGTTTCTCCAGAAATTTTAAAGAAACGTTTTTGGATATCTGTTGGTAAATGATGCTGGATGAAGTCTCCGAGTTCACCACCTAAGCAACCAGTAACCGTCACAGATTCACCAAAGTCATTTAAAACACGCGCAACATTTAATCCTTTTCCTCCAGGGGTCTTGCTCGCATCTGCAACACGATTAACCGTATCCACAGCTAAATTCGGCAAATGATACGAGATATCAACCGATGGATTTAAAGTAACGGTTAAAATCATTTTCTCTCCTTCAATCGATGATGACAAAAAAAGAAAGATTATCTAAAGACTTTGTTACAAGATAAAACTGCCTAGATAAATCTTTCTTTTCATTTTTACAGTATTACCTCATTAATGATTAGTGGTATCAAGTTAATCATGGTACTCGCCACGATCCCATTTTTCTAAAAATTCATCAAAGAAGTGAGGATCATCTTGCCCATCATGATGGTTTTCAACATGAGCAATTTTAGCGATAAGTTTTTTATTCTCCTCAGTTTCTGTATACTCTGCATTAATGAAAGCATCAAGGATATCATTCATCAATAAACCACCAATAACTTTAGCACCAAAGCCAATGACATTAGCATTTAACTCTTCTTTAGCATAAACTGCTGTCGCCAAATCGCGAACCAAGGCAGAACGAATGCCATTGACTTTATTAACAGCATTGTTAATACCTACACCTGTACCACAGATACATACTCCTAAATCTGCTTCACCTGAAGCTACAGCTTCACCTACTTTTTTTCCGAAAATAGGATAGTGGGTACGTGTATTGTCATAAGTACCAAAGTCTAGAACCTCATGACCTTTAGATTTTAAGAAGTCTGAAACTTCCATTTTTTCACGTGTCACAATATGATCACATCCAATAGCAATTTTCATATTCAAACTCCTTTTTAGCACATTTTATTAAGCATATCCACACGGATTTGATGACGTCCACCATCATAATCAGCCGCTAGAAACTCTCTCGCAATATTTTTAGCTAGTGTTTCTCCTACCAATTCTGCACCTACTGTAATAATGCGTGAGTTATTATGACCTCGAGTCATATAAGCCGAACGCTCATCAGATACTTCTGCTGCTACCATTCCCTTCACTTTAGTAGCTACCATGAATGGACCAGCACCAAAAGCATCAAATACAATACCTAAGTTGTCATCAGATTTATTCACTTCTGCGACAACAGCTAGTGTGTTATCAACAAAATCTTTTTCAAGGTCTGTCGTATCAACAATAGTATGTCCTAATTCTTCTAAATACGTTTTAACAATTTCTTTTAAGTGATGTCCATGTGCATCTGCACCTAAAATAACTGACATAAAAACCTCTCTTCTAAATCAGTCTTATGACTGTTTTGCTTCATAAGCTGCGTTACGTTTTTTCATTTCTTTCACATACCAAGCAAAGAGTGCTAAGTAGATAACCGTAAAGATAATGAAGGTAATAACCGCTGAAATTTGACCAGTTGTCGCTTGCCCGATAAAGTAACCAAATAATTTTTCCATTGGTCCTTCAAGGGTTGAGTGGGTAATCATAGATCCTGCTTGAGCTCCTGCTGGGAAAGCACCTACTTTTTTCGCTAATTCAGTCGCAAATGGTGCAATCATCGTACCTGATAAGAGGAATAATGGCAATAGCAAAGATCCAAAAATAATCATACGAAGCAATCTTCCTCGCGTCACAACAAGAAGGGCAGGTGTAAGACCCATTGCGATGATACCCGCTAACGGTAAAATACCGTTTCCAACTTTTGAAAGTAACACTGCTTCAATCAGCATGATTGGTGCTAAGATGTTAGCACACGCCCAAATTTCAGCACGACCAGCGATGAATGGCCAGTCCAAACCGATGTTAAAACGACGGCCAGCCATTTTTGAATTTGCAAAATCTGTAATACCTTGAGATAAAGGCTCAACAGCAGCGATAAACCAAGAACCAATCAAAGAGAATAACTCCAAGCAGGCACCCGCTGTAAATCCAAGTGCAAACCAACTGCTGATAGATTCTCTGGTGAAGCTTGGGTCACCCATAATACCAATGACAAAACCAAGGATCATACCAATAAAGAATTTAGAACCCCAGAAACCGATTGCTTTGTTAAGCTTAGCAGCATCGAAGTCATATTTATCCAAACCTGGGAAAAATTTATCAAAAATTTTATCAAAAATCATGATGACAGGATTCAACATATAGTTCATGTGAGTAGAGGTCATTGGAGAGTGAGACCCTGTTCCCATCAAGTCATCAAATGTTGGTTTCATCAAATCTGAGTTGATGATTTTCAAAACCCCTACCAAAACAATTGCAATGGTTGCGATAATCACAGCAAGAATTATTGGCAAATTATTACGCTCTGCATACCACATGATTAAAAGACCTGTGATCGATAAATGCCAAATATTGAAAATATCAACATCTAAAGTGTTCGTTTTCTTCATGATAATCATGACAATATTGATTAGTAACATGATTAACAAGAAATATAAGGTATAAGGTGATCCCCATGTGATAGTCGCAAGTGGTGCCCAACCAACGTCAATGACATTCAAACTAATACCTGTATTTTCGACAAACGATTGCAATGATGCTGAAAAGGCGCTAGTTAAAATATTAATAATCGCACCAATACCCGTCAAGGCAATCGCCAGTTTAATCCCACCTTCTAAGGCTTTGGAAAATTTGACACCAAAGGCCATGGCCAATACCGTCATGACAATAAGCATGACAACACCTGATCCCATGTCAATAATTGGTGTAAAAATATTATTGACTATATCTAGAAATCCTTGCATGATAATAACCCTCTTCTAAAAAACCAAAATTAACTTAATCCTTTTTCCGTAATCACACGCTCAAGCTCAGCAAAAACTGGTTCACTCATTGTCGGAATACGATATAAGATTGGACCTGCTTCTACTACTGGAATTGGAACGTCAAATCCTAAATCTGTTTTAGCGATCGGTGTGAAAATATCATATTTGCTAACCATTTCCTCGGTAATATCTTTAACCATCACGGCATCACAATGAACGTTGAAGCCTTTTTCAGACATTTTTGTTTCAATCGCATCTTTGATTTGATGACTTGAGTTTACGCCGGCGCCACATGCTGCTAAAATTTTAATCATTTGTAAATACTCCTTTTTCTGTTAAATATTGTGTAAGACTTTCTTTATCATTGCCAAGATTATGTAAATGTTCTAAATTGCCCTTGGTAGTGAAAAATGTAATTAAATTTGAAAGAATATCCGTTTGCCCTTCCTTTTTACTATTAACAATAAAAAAGAAATCTTGGACATAACAATCTTCCTCAGGGTTTATCATATGTTTAAAAATCAAAGGTTTGTCATTTTTGACATAAACAACCTGATTAACTAAACAGTATTGGATTTCTGTATGAGGAATAGCAGCAAATAAAATATCTGACCCATCCTTCAAGTCAACTTTTAAACCGGTGGGAAATTCCTCCTCTCTATCTCTTAATGCTTGTCGATAGTCTTTGGTCACATAGTTGACTGATTCCAGATAATCCGAGACAACCTCAAACAACTCTGCTTGCGAGCCCACATTTGTAAAAACAATATTTTGTGACATTAATTCCTCCTCATGTGTTTCAGAAATCGTTTACAATTAATATACTAACTTGACTTTGTTTTTTTGTCAACAGTTTTTTGTTTTTTATTTTTTATTTTTGTTTGTTTTTGTTTGTTAAAGAATAAATAACCTAGCTTTTTTTCTAAAAAATTGATATACTTACAATATAAAAACTATTCATGATTATTATTAATATAAAACTCGAACACAAGGTAACATGTTATGATAAAAAAAGAGCGATTACTAAAAATTTTAGAAGAGGTCAATAAAAAAGGAGTTATCAATATCAATGATATTGTCTCTGAGTTAGAAGTATCCGATATGACTATTAGACGTGACCTCGCCGAATTAGAAAAAGAAGGAAAATTATTACGGATACATGGCGGAGCTCAAAGTATCGAGTCAGGCATTCCAACAGAGCGTTCCAATACTGAAAAACAATCACTCCAAACAGTTGAGAAGGAAGAAATCGCATGTTTGGCTGCATCATTAGTTCACGAAGGAGAGACCTTATTTATTGGTCCTGGTACAACCCTAGAAGCTTTCGCACGAAAACTTACAAAGCGGCGTATTAGAGTCATTACTAATAGCCTTCCTATTTTTGACATTTTGAAGGATAGCAAGAGTATTGATCTTATTTTACTTGGTGGTGAATATCGGCCAATTACAGGAGCATTTGTCGGTTCACTGACAAATAAATCTCTGGGAAATCTTTCTTTTTCAAAAGCATTTGTCAGTGCTAACGGTATTCACAATAACAATATTTCAACATATAGCGAAAATGAGGGACTTGTACAACAAATAGCTCTCGAAAAAGCCATGAAGAAATACCTCCTCTTAGATAAGAGTAAGTTTAATAAATTTGACTTCTATGATTTCTATACCTTAGACAAGATAGACTATCTTTTAACTGACACTAAAGCCTCTCAACTACAGATTCAAACGTTACAAAATTTAACTACCGTAATATCACAACAATAAGTAAAGAAGCAGCACAACTTTACACAGATGAATAGCTAGTTTAGGTGCAAATAACAGTGATTCCAAGAAAAAATCAGGATATTAGGCATAAACCCCCACTACAGTTGATAAAAAGGTTATATTCATCTCAATTATCTATCCATATGTCATTGATCAATGTCATTAATACCAAAAACACCTCTGTTAAAATAACAGAGGTGTTTCATAAGGAGTTTACAAAATGATTAATTAATATTTTCCCATTTCCATTCTTGAACTTCTGGGATATCGTCACCATGTTCACGAATGTACTCTTTATGGTAGGCAACTTTTTCAGACATCTCATCTTTGAAAGCTTTTGCTTCTACACCATAAACGGCATCTGCTGCATCTTGAGCAATATGGAAGCGGTCAAGTTCTGACATGACACGCATATCAAATGGTGTTGTAATGTCACCATGTTCACGGTAGCCATGAACACGAAGATTATGGTTGTGACGTGCGAAGAAAATATCACGAATCATATTTTCATAGCCATGGAAGCCAAAGATAACTGGTTTGTCAGTTGTAAAGACTTTGTCAAATTCTTCATCAGACAAGCCACGAGGGTCAACATCTGGATGGCGAAGTTTAAGAATATCAACCACATTGACAAAGCGAATCTTAAGCTCTGGGAAGGCTTGGTGAAGAATTGAAATACCTGCTAGAACTTCAAGGTTTGGCTCAGTACCAGCTGCTGCAAAGACCACATCTGGTTCTTCATTCTCTGAAACAGTTGATGCCCAATCAATAACTTTATAGCCTTTTTCAACCAATTCAGCTGCTTCTTCAGTTGAATAGAATTGAGGACGTGGGTGTTTTGAAGTAACAATCAAGTTGATCACATCTTCATCTTTAAAGGCTTTATCTGCCACAGCTAAGAGTGAGTTAGCATCTGCTGGCAAGTATTCGCGGATAAATTCTGGTGTTTTTTCTGACAAGTGTGTCAAGATTCCTGGATCTTGGTGAGTGTAACCATTATGGTCTTGTTGGAAAACAGTTGATGTCGCAATCAAGTTCAATGCAGGGTAGTTTTTACGCCATGTTGTATGCGTTTTTGATTTACGCAACCATTTGAAATGTTGAGTAATCATGGTATCTACAACACGTAAGAATGACTCATATGATGCGAAGAATCCATGACGACCTGTCAAGACGTAACCCTCAAGAAGACCTTCCGCTTGGTGTTCGGATAATTGTGAGTCAATAACACGTCCCGCTGGAGCAATCCATTCATCATAAGAAGCATCGCGACGTCCCATCCATTGACGATTGGTTTTCTTGAAGACTTCTTGGAGACGGTTTGATTTTGTTTCATCAGGACCGAAGATACGGAAGTTATCTGGGTTAGCTTCCACAAGGTCAGCAGAATATTTCCCGAATTCAATCATATCTTGTGCCATAATAGCACCCGGAGTCTCAATATCAAAGGCATGTTTTTTCCAATCAGCTGTGTTCATAGCTTTGATCACACCAGCGTTGGTGATTGGATTCATAGCCATACGCTTATCTCCTGCCGGAGCAATTTCTGCGATTTCAGGTACAAGACGTCCTCGGTCATCGAAGAGTTCTTCTGGGCGGTAGGCTTTGAGCCAGTCAAGGAGAGCATCGACATGTTCCATGTGATGAGCATTTACTGGAATCGGTACTTGATGAGCACGCCAGCCACCTGCGATTGGAGTACCTTCCCAGCTTTCTGGACCAGTCCAACCTTTTGGAATACGAGCAACTAACACTGGCCATGTAGGTTGAGTAGCCTCTTCGCCAGAGCCTTTACGCGCTTCGGTTTGAATTGCTTTGATTGCTTCGATAGCTTGGTCTAATTTTTCAGCAAATAATTTGTGAGAAACATCGAAATCCGCACTAACAGCTGTGACATCTGCGAAGATTGGATTCCAACCTAGACCTTTGAAGAAGAGTTCTAATTCTTCGTCAGTCTTTCGTTCTAAAATCGTTGGATTGTGAATTTTACCGCCATTGAGGTAAAGAATTGGAAGTACAGCACCATCGTTGACTGGGTTGATGAAGGTATTTGCCAACCAACCCGCCATAAGTGGACCAGTTTCAGCTTCACCATCACCGATAACTGTCGCAGCGATTGTATCAGGATTATCGAGGATTGCACCCGCTGCGTGAGAGAGTGCGTATCCAAGTTCCCCACCCTCGTGGATAGATCCTGGTGTTTCAGGTGCTGCGTGAGAGGCGATACCGCCTGGGAATGAGAAGATTTTACAGAGTTGTTTGAACCCTTCTTCTGTTTGTGGGATGTTTGGATTCAACTCTGTGTATGAACCATCAAGGTAAGAGTTGGACACCATAACTTGTCCACCATGACCAGGACCTTCGATGTAGAAGATATCCGCATCGTATTTATTGATGGCACGGTTGAGGTGAGCGTAGATGAAGTTTTGTCCTGGAACAGTTCCCCAGTGTCCGATTGGGTGAGCTTTCAAGTCATTCTCAACCACATCGCGTTTTAAGAGTGGATTATCTTTCAAATACATTTGAGCAGCTGAGATATAGTTAGCTGCACGCCACCAAGCATCTACTTTTCCTAAATATTCTTTTGAATTGAAATCAGTCATTATCGTCTCCTTTGTGAGTTGCTTAACATATCCTTAGAAAGTAAAACTTGTGATTTTTCGCAAGCGATATCCTCACAAGTTTACGTCTTTTTTAATTGTCAAAGTCGTCTGGATTAGATTCAATCAAGACTTTATATTCTTTACCACCCATTACAGATTCAAAGGCTTCTCGCCATTCTTCTAATGGGAATTTTTTGGTAATCATTTTTTCAATATTGATAGCACCAGTATTGAGTAGGTGGATTGCAATTGGCCAATCAAATGGGTTTTGAGAACGGCTACCAATGTATTCTATTTCACGTTGAATAATAGCATTGGTGTCTAACTCAACTTTGTGTTTTGCAAAGAGTCCAACTTGAACAAAGCGTCCACGTTTTTTCATCAATGGGAAGACTTGATTGACTGCAGGAGCTGCGCCTGAGGCATCATAAGCTTTATCAACTCCGTAGCCATTTGTATGTTCCATGACAATAGATTCTAAGTCCTCAGTGAGCGTGTCTACAACTACATCTGCCCCAAGTTCCTTGGCAAATGCCAAACGCTCAGCATCTTGAGTAATACCTGTCATAATAACAAAGGCACCTAAATGTTTAGCAATTTGCAAGAGTAGCAATCCAATTGGACCAGGTCCCATGATGATGATTTTATCGTGCAAACTCAATTTAGATTTTTGATACATGGCATGGACACAACAAGCCAACGGCTCTGTCATAGCAGCACCTTCATAACTTAGCGTATCCGGTAAGATATGAACACTTTCTTCTCTAGTCAACACGTAATTAGCCATTGATCCATTTTGTTGAGAACCAATTCCCTTACGGGTCATAGCAAGATTATAGAGTTTGTCATGAGTGTAAATATCAGTACTTGTCTCATAAGTTGTTTCGCTAGTCACGCGGTCACCAACTTTAACTTTAGTAACCTTATCACCGACAGCAACAACAACACCTGCAAATTCATGTCCAAGAACAACAGGTTCAGTAGGGTTAATGTACTCACCCTTAAAGGTATGGATATCTGATCCACAAATTCCTGTGAAAGCTACTTTAATGAGTACCTTATCACCTTCTGCTTTAGGAACATCTAGTTCATAGAAGTCCATTTGATCATATCCTGGTGCTGTTTTAAAAACGCCCATCATTTTTTCTGGAATACTCATTTTTTATTTTCCCCCAATTATATAAAGCCTTGACAATTAAATGATTTATTATAAGATACCTTTAACCAAGTTTGAAAGTGGTACAAAGATCCAGTTAAGAATGTTACCACCAGTATCGAAGTTAGAAATTTGTGATGCTCCTTTAGGGAAGTCAACAACACCTTCTGCCATTTGGGTCAATACAGGTGCATAGTTTGTAGCCATCCATAGAGCAAATGTGATAACAACTGTAAGTGAAATTACTGAATGTAAAATGTTACCTTTACGTGTTGGCACAACCAAAGCTGCAAAGAATGGAATTGTCGCCAAGTCAGCAAATGGAAGGACACGGTTTCCTGGTAGCAAGACAGCAATCAAAAGTGTGATTGGAACCATGAGAAGCCCTGTTGAAAGAGCAGCTGGTGAACCTGTTGCAAGAGCAGCATCCATTCCAAGGAAGATTTCACGGTCACCGTAACGTTTTTGAAGCATAGATTGTGCAGCTTCTTGGATAGGAATCAATCCTTCCATCAAAATTTTAACCATACGAGGAAGGATGAACATAACAGCACCCATAGCCATCGCAGTTTGAAGAACGTTAGTAAGGTCGTAGCCACCAAGAATAGCCATCGCACCACCGATGATGATACCCATAATCATTGGTTCACCGAAGATACCAAAACGTTTTTGAATTGTTTCTGGATCCACATCAAGATCACCGATGCCAGGAATTTTACTTACTGCCCATGCTACTGGAATACCGATAAGAGCGTACCCTTGAGCAGAACCTGTTGAAATAGATACCCCTTCAAGTCCATAGTACTCTTGAACGTAAGGAGCTGTTTTATCAGCAATAATTTGAACAATAACAGTGTAGATAACACCACAGATAATTCCCCAGAAGAAGTTACCAGTGATAATGTAACCTGTTGCTGCTGCCGCACTCATATGCCAGTAGTTCCAAATATCGATATTAAGCGTTTTAGTCCAGTTAAGCGCTAACATTATCAAGTTAACAATAAGAATAACTGGAATCATAACAGCTGCAATTGGTTGCGCCCATGTTGCTGCTGAAACTGCTGGCCAACCAGCATCTACAATTGTAAGGTTAAGACCAAAACGTTCTACCATCGCTTGCGCTGCAGGTCCGACGTTATCTGACAAAAGTGCCAAAACCAAACTAATTCCAAGCATACCAATCCCAACTGTCAAGCCAGAAACAACAGCTTTACGAACTGGTACACGGAAGACCATCGCTAAGATGAAGATAATGATTGGAAGGACTACACTTGAGCCCATGTTCAAAATCCCTTGAACAATATTAGTTAATGATTCCATATTTTTCTCCTTTTGAAAAAATATTATTTTATGACAATCGATTAGTTACCTTGAATTTTAGCAATTTCATCAAGGATTTCTTGTTCTACTTTAGCCTGGTTAATTCCAGTTAGGAAGGCCATTGCTTTAATAGCAGGGATACGATATTCCGTTGGAAGCATTGTTGTAGTGATTAGAATATCGTTTGAATCTTGAAGTGATGCTGCTTCTGCAATTTTAATTTGAGTGATTTGAGCATCGATATTGTTACGAGCAAATAAATCCTCAATTTTTTTCAAAACAACAGTTGATGTTGCAATACCTGCACCACAAGCCACTAATACTTTAACTTTAGACATAATAATTTCTCCTTTTATAAATGATTTGTTTTAACTAATTGAATAACCTCTTCGGAGCTTTTTGCCTGCTTAAGCTCAGATAGGATTTCTTTATTTTGTAAGAGTCCCATTAAGGACTGTAGCATTTCGAGTTGTGAATGTGGCTCATTTAGCCCTAACACAAATGCGATTTCTACAGAAATATCTTGGTTAATATCCTCCATGCTTTTGAAGCCAACTGGACTTGTCGTCACCACTGCCAAAAATTCTTTTAAGACACATTCAGCATCTGTGTGGGGAATTGCGACACCCATATCTTCTAACTGTAAGCCTGTGGGAAATGTTGCTTCTCTAGCCTTAATACGTTCTAAAAAGTCTTCTCGAACATAGCCTAATGAAAAGGCTTTATCATATATTTTTTCAAAGAACTCGTTTTGAGATGTAAAAGATTCATTTAAGAAAATTAATTCTGGAACGACATAATCTTGTAATGTTACGGCTTCCGTCATTCTTTTCTCCCCCTTCAATTTATTTATCAATAATTAGTTTCAAGAATTCTGGCTCTGTTTTTGATTCCCACAATTGATCGATAAAGGTCATTTGATCTATTTTGGAGTAAATACTAATCAAAGCATCTTTATACAACAATTCATCTTCCTCTGTAATCGAGATTAGCATCACTACTTTTACCATATTGCTACCCCATCTTATCGGACGTTGTAGAGTTAGCATGACTAACTGCGATTCACCAACAACCACTGGATCTGCATGTGGTAAAGCAACTCCTGTATACAAACTCGTACTTCCCATTTTTTCACGGGATAATATAGATTTTAAGTATTCAGGATTTAATCTATTTGCCTCAGAAGACAGTTCAACTAGTTTGTCAATACATTGATCAACATCTTTTAAATCAAGCTGTAGAGATACAGAATTTCCTAAAAGTTTTTGAACCAAAGATTTGGTATAAACAGATTTATTTTCAATTACAGAAAGCATTCTTCTTCCACCACTCAGAAGTTCTGAATAACGGGACTGAATAAGCTGGAAATCAGAATCAGTTAAAATTGGACTGATAAAGACAAATTTAGGACTTGATGCATCTATGTAAATAGAACTAATAATCAAATCAGCAGTTGCAATTTTATCTGCCGTCAACTTAGCACTATCAATTTTTATCAGACGATCAAATGTAGAAATGATACGATTCAAGGAATTCATAATTAATTCAGTTGTAGCAATTCCTTGAGGTGAAACCAAATATATTGTTAGAGGTTTAGCCAACTTCTCAATAGCAATTTCAAAATGGACTGTTAGTAGAGCCACTTCTCCATCAGTCATTTCAATCGCAAAACTATCTGCCAACTGCTTACTAGATAACCAAACGATATTATAAAGAACACTGTATTTCTTTTTAATTTCTTCAGTTATATCATTATTAATCACAATCTTATTCATAAGACGAAATACCATAGGTTGAATATGACTTGTTAGCATTCGCTCTAAATAATGATCATTTCCTAAATCAATACCTAATAAATTACCGACTCTAGCAATAAAAGATTGTACAGCCTCAATTAGTTTAGAACTGTCCATCAAATCACTTCGCTCATATCCTACAGATAATAATGAGTATGCGATATTAATGACTTCACTACTTGGAATATCTACTGAATCAATACCACTAATGTCCCTAAATAGATCGGTTGCAAAACTATAGACTTCGTAATACTGTAAATTATCGGTTAAATCACTCATGGGCTCTTGTTTTAAAACATTGCCCAATTGGAACCGTTTCTTAGAGACTAACAAATCTAACAGTAAATAAAGCCGATATTGATCCCCTATCACAAATTTATAACTATCTGAGTAAAATGACAAAGCTCTTTGAACAATCTCAATATCATTTTTTTCAAAAAAACTATTGAAAGATACTTCTTGTTTAAGGTTTTCAACAGATAACTGGAGATGTTTAATGAAAAAATTTCTAAGATATTTTCTAATATCACTCTCCAGTCCTGAGACAATAGCCACCCCATGGTTTCTTACTAAAGAAATGTCGAAACCGTCGAAACTAGATTCTAGTTTTTCTAGACCTCTTCTAATAGAACTTTCACTGACATAATTTTTAATAGACCAATCAATGATGTCAACGACACCATCTTCAAAGAATAAACTTTTAAGAAGTAAAAATTCTTTTGAGATATTGGTCGTTTGAATACTTTCTGGATTAAATTGCTTGAGAATAAAATCTGTTAATTGCTTTTTTTGGCTTTCAGTAACAAGTAATTTTATTCCACGTCTAGGGATCTTCTCAATATCAGAAACCTTGCCTTTCAATGCCAACTTAAGCGTGTCTACATCAGAATAAACTGTCTTTGTTGATACAGAATATTTCTCTGCTAACGTTTTAGCAGTTAAAAAGCCCTCTACTGAAACTAAATCTTGTAAGATACTTATTTGCCTTTGATTCATTTAACGTCCTTTCCTTTATGATAATTACATTTTAAATTATCGTCCACAAAAATGAAAACCTTTTCATTTCCACATAAATGTGGAAGTGTCGATATTGTTAGGACATTTCCATTGATATTTCCACAATACAAAATGATTGCTGTATATTGCTAAAATAGCCTTATAATATTGCAGTTGATTGACTTTCCTCAAACTACTATACGATATTAATGTAATGGATTATACTATTATTGAATCAATTTACCTTTTCCATAGTGGAACTTCCACATTTATTCTGGAACTTCCATCATAAATTCAATTGACAACTCATTATTAAAAAGGTTTTTCCCCAACTACAATAATAGACACAACCGTAATAATGATATGATAAAATTCCTCCTCAATATTAATGACAAAAAAATCCTTGATTTCTCAAGGATTTTTCTCTCTTATCAATACTTCCTAAACCTCTCATACCTTTCTTTCAACAACTGCTCTAGAGGCAATTGTTTAAGATAATCTAGTTCTTTACTTAAATTCTCTTTTAGCATATCAGCTATTTCACTTGAAAAATATCCATGTTCCGGGATAACTTTATCAACTACTCCCATATTGAGAAGTTCACCAGCTGTAATTTTCATCAATTCTGCTGCTTCTGGAGCACGGGTCCCATCTTTCCACAAAATCGAGGCAAAGCCTTCTGGACTCAAAACAGCATAGATCGTATGCTCTAACATCCAAACACGATCCGCAACTGCTAATGCCAAAGCTCCACCAGAACCACCTTCGCCAATAATAATGGCGATAATAGGCACCTTAAGGTCACTCATCTCAAGTAGGTTTCGCGCAATAGCTTCACCCTGTCCTCGTTCTTCCGCGCCAACCCCAGGGTAAGCACCAGCCGTATTAATAAAAGTAACAATCGGACGACCAAACTTCTCAGCTTGCTTCATAAAACGTAAGGCCTTACGATAGCCTTCTGGATGAGGCTGCCCAAAATTACGATGAAGATTATCTTGTAAATTCTTTCCTTTTTGAATACCAATAACAGTGACTGGCTGACCATCCAAACGGGCAAGTCCTGCAATAACAGCACCATCATCTGAAAATTGACGATCCCCATGCAACTCAATAAAATCTTCAAAAAGAGTCTCAGCATAATCCAAAGCAGTCATACGATGTTGATCACGTGCTTCTTTTAAAATTCTTGACACATCACTCATGACACACCTCCATGGAAAGCCAAAAGTGTCCCAATCACTTGTGGTAAAACTGTTCTTTTGACAATTTTATCCACAAAACCATGTTCTAGAAGAAATTCCGCCTTTTGAAAGTCCTCTGGCAAGTCCTGCTTCACTGTTGTTTCAATAACACGACGACCAGCAAAGCCCACCAAGGTCTGAGGTTCTGCTAAGATAATATCTCCTTCCATGGCAAAACTAGCTGTAACACCACCCGTCGTGGGATCTGTAAGAACAGTCAGATAAAAGAGGCCTGCTTCAGAATGGCGTTTAACAGCAGCTGAAATCTTAGCCATCTGCATGAGTGACATAATCCCCTCTTGCATGCGAGCACCGCCTGAAGCTGTAAAAATAACTACTGGTAGTTTCTCTTTGGTTGCCAATTCAAACAAACGCGTAATTTTCTCTCCAACAACTGTTCCCATAGAAGCCATGATAAAGTTAGCATCCATAATAGCCAAGGCAGTTTTTTGACCCTCAATTTCAGCCAATCCCGTCAAAACAGCCTCATCTAAGCCAGTTTTTTCACGTGCCTGAGCCAATTTTTCTTGGTATTTTGGAAAACGCAATGGATCTCTAGTCTCAATCCCAGAAAATAATTCCTCGAAAGTACCCTCATCAGCCGTAATAGCTAAACGTTCTAAAGCCGAAATTCTAAAGTTATAGGAACAGGTCGGACAAATTTTAGCTAAACCTAAATCCTTCTGATAGATTAAATGTTTGCAAGCAGGACACTTAGCAAACAACTCATCAGGAACCTCAGGTTTAGGTGTACTCTCTCCCTTAAACGATCGATTAGGATTAATTCTAAAATACTTATCCTTCTTATCAAATAAGCCCATACATCACCTTTCTAGTCAGTCAAGGTCTCTTCTTTCTGATACTCTGGTAAAAATTGTTCCATTAAAAACGATGTGTCATAGTCACCAGCAATCACATGTTTATCGGAAATCAAGTCCAACTGGAAGTCAGCATTAGTCACCAAACCTTCCACTTCAAATTCGTACAAAGCACGTTGCATCTTCATCAGAGCATCGAAACGATTTTCCCCGTGTACAATGATTTTTGCAATCATACTGTCATAATATGGCGGAATGGTATAACCATTATAAACAGCCGAATCCACGCGAAGACCAACACCACCGGCAGGCATATGAAGCTCAGTAATCTTCCCAGGACTTGGCGCAAAGTTAAATTTAGGATTTTCAGCATTAATGCGACATTCAATAGCGTGACCAGAAATGACAATATCTTCTTGCTTAACTGACAATTCTAGTCCAGCGGCAATTTTAATCTGCTCCTTGACAATATCAACCCCTGTTACAAATTCAGTCACAGGATGTTCTACTTGAACACGCGTATTCATCTCCATAAAGTAGAAATTGCCAGAATGCTCATCTAAAAGAAATTCAATTGTCCCAGCATTAACATAAGAAACAGCCTCGGCAGCACGGACAGCAGCACTCCCCAACTCTTGACGAAGTGTTTTCCCAATCGCTACAGAAGGGCTTTCTTCCAAAACTTTTTGGTTATTACGTTGCAAAGAACAATCGCGCTCTCCTAGGTGAACGATATGGCCAAAACTGTCTCCCAAAATCTGGACTTCAATATGGCGAGCCGGATAGACAACTTTTTCAATATACATAGCACCATTACCAAAAGCAGCCAATGCTTCTTGTGAAGCAGATTCAAAAGCCACAGCCAGATCTTCTTCCTGCTCAACCTTACGAATACCCTTACCACCACCACCGGCAGAAGCTTTTAGCATAACTGGATAACCAATGTGACTAGCAATCTCAAGCGCTTGGTCAGCAGTGTGGACTTCCCCATCAGATCCAGGAATAACAGGAACACCTGCTGCAATCATCTCACGACGAGCATTGATCTTATCTCCCATCTTATCCATAACCTGTGCAGAAGGACCGATGAAACTAATATTCATCTCCTCACACATAGTAGCAAACTTTGAATTCTCACTTAAAAAGCCAAAGCCTGGATGAATGGCTTCAGCTCCAGTAACAATGGCAGCAGACAAGACAGAACTCATATTCAAATACGAGTCTGTCGAACGTGCCGGCCCAATACAGATAGCCTCATCAGCCAAAATAGTATGAAGGGCATCCTTATCAGCTTCCGAGTAAACAGCAACCGTAGCAATACCTAATTCACGCGCCGCACGAATAATCCGCACTGCGATTTCACCACGATTCGCAATCAGTAGCTTTTTAAACATTTGATTTCTCCTTTACCACAAACCTAAACAATAGATTTGTCAAAAGTTTTAATTCCCAATGGCAAATGTCAGTGTTCCACTAGCAGCCAACTTGCCATCAACTTCAGCTTTAGCTTCCACCACAGCAATACTCCCACGGCGCTTAACAAATTTAGCCGTCATCACCAGCTGATCTCCAGGAACAACCTGTTTTTTAAACTTAACCTTATCCATGCCAGCATAGAAAACCAATTTCCCCTTATTTTCTTCTTTAGATAATTCCAAAACACCAGCTGTCTGTGCCAAAGCTTCCATAATCAGAACACCTGGCATAACTGGATATTCTGGAAAATGTCCATTGAAGAAGGGTTCATTAATAGTAACATTTTTGATCGCAACAATCTCATCATCGCTAGACTCCAACACACGATCAACTAAAAGCATAGGATAACGATGAGGCAGTGCTTCGCGAATAGCCTTGATATCAATCATTTAATACGCACCAATCCTTGTCCGTACTCAATCACATCTTCATCAGCAACCAAGATGTCTGTCACCACACCATCGCGTGGCGCAGGTACTTCATTCATCACCTTCATGGCCTCAATGATCATCAAGGTTTGACCTTTCTTAACCGAGTCCCCAACCGACACAAACTTGGCTTTGTCAGGCGCCGGTGCTAAATAAGCCACACCAACCAAAGGACTCTCTACAAGATCCCCTTCTGCAGTTTGAGATGACTGTGAGTCAACTTGATCCACAACTACTTCTGCATTAACATCAGAAGCAGGCACTGCAGGTTTAACTGGCTCTGAAATAGCGCTAGCTGGCGCTAATACTGGCAATTCTTGACGTTCATTTTTACTAAAACGCAACTCTTTACCATCTTGTTTAAACGAAAATTCACGAAGACTAGACTCATCAAATTGAGTCATCAAGTCCTTAATTTCTGAAAGATTCACCTTTAATCCTCCCAACGTTTGAAAGCAAGAACCGCATTATGCCCACCAAATCCAAACGTATTAGAAATGGCATAGCGAACATCTGCCTCAAGCCCTTGTCCCATCACAACATTAGCTTCTATATCCTCTGATAATTCTTGAGTTCCTGCTGTCATATGAATAAAACCATGACGCATACTCTCAATAGTTGCAATAGCTTCAACAGCACCAGTCGCTCCTAGTAAATGTCCTGTAAATGACTTGGTTGAAGACACCGGAACATCTTTACCCAAAACAGCAACAATAGCTTGGCTTTCACCTTTTTCATTAGCTGGAGTTGACGTTCCATGAGCATTGACATAATCAACATCACTTGGCTCGATACCAGCTTCTGAGATAGCTAGTTTCATAGCCTTAGCAGCACCTGATCCATCTGGAGATGGACTCGTTTGATGGTAAGCATCACAAGTATTACCGTAACCAACAACCTCAGCCAAGATAGTCGCACCACGTTTTTGAGCATGCTCCAAGCTCTCTACAACTAACACTCCTGCACCCTCTCCCATGACAAAACCATTACGATCCTTATCAAATGGAATAGCTGAACGCTTAGGATCTTCTGTTGTTGAGAGAGCTGTCAAAGCATTGAAGCCACCAATACCAATTTCATTGATGGTACTTTCAGATCCACCCGCTAAAACAACATCTTGGAGACCAAACTTAATCTCACGGAAAGCTTCTCCAATAGCATCATTGGCGGAAGCACAAGCCGTCGTAATCGACTTACAAACACCATTAGCGCCGATACGAAGAGCAATATTCCCAGCACCCATATTAGAAAGAGCTTTTGGAATAAACATTGGTTGGATTCGCTTAATCCCCTTCTCATGCATACGGATAATCTGCTCTTGCATCTCCTGTAGACCACCGATACCAGATGAAACAATAACCCCAACACGATCACGATCAACCGTATCCATATCAAGATCAGCATTTTCTAAGGCTTCTAAAGTCGCATAAATAGCATAAAGTGAATACATATCCATTCGATTCTTGTCCTTACGAACAAAATACTTATCAAATGGAAAATCTTGGATTTCCCCTGCATTGTGCACAGGAATGTCTGAAGTATCAAACTTTGTAATTGGTTTTATACCAATTGTACCAGATTCTAAGCTTTTCCAAAACTCTTGAGGTGTATTTCCAATAGGTGATGTAACACCGTACCCTGTAATCACGACACGATTCGTTGACATAAATTCTCCTTTGCTCCATTTACAAACGGTTTCACTCATTTCTTCAATGCTATTACAATCAAGTCAAGCAACAAGTGCTTAAATCATGGTCATACCGCCATCAATAGCAAGTACTTGACCTGTTAGATACTCTTGTTCTGCTAAAAAGGCAGCAACTTGAGCAACTTCTTGTGGTTTACCAATGCGTTTCATTGGAATTTGTCCTAGAATGCCATCCTTCATTTTCTCAGGAATAGCATCCGTCATATCTGATTCAATAAAACCAGGTGCAATCACATTGACACGAACCCCACGCGCAGCTACTTCTTTAGCCACTGATTTTGAAAATCCAATCAAGCCAGCCTTGGAAGCTGCATAGTTTGCTTGACCAACATTACCAGTCAAACCAACCACGGATGATACATTGATGATAGCTCCTTGACGCGCTTTAGTCATTGGCTTCAAAACAGCCTGGGTCATATTAAAAGCACCAGTTAAATTGATCTTTAGGACCTTCTCAAAATCCTCTTCCGTCATTTTTAACATCAACTTATCATTGGTAATCCCAGCGTTATTAACAAGAATATCAACACTACCCAAGACCTCAATGGCTTCATCAACCATACGTTTAGCATCAGCTTCTTGAGAAATATCCCCTGAAACACCAATCACTTTAACATCGTATTCGGAAAATTCTTGTAAAAATTCCTCCGAAATTTCAGAACGCCCATTTAAGATGACATTAGCACCACGACGAGCAAATTCATGGGCAATTCCCAATCCAATTCCACGCGTAGAACCTGTTACAAAAACATTTTTAGCTTTAATTTCCATTTTTTCCTCACTTATTGATACAGCAATGCTTCCAAACTTGCTAAATCATTGACAGCAAACGTTGGCAGATTCTTATCAATTTTTTTGATAAATCCTGATAAAACTTTTCCAGGACCAATTTCAATAACCCTATCAACACCAAATGCCTGGATTTCAGCAATTGATTCATAAAATCTAACAGGTTCCATAACCTGGCGCGCTAATAAAGATTTTATAGCCTCTTTCTTCATGATAGTAGCCTCTGTATTCCCAACTAGAGGAAGTTTAAAGTCATTAAAGGCTACCTCCTCTAGAACTTCTGCTAATCCTTGACTAGCCTGTTCCAGTAAAGCAGTGTGAAAAGGACCTGAAACTTGAAGTGGAATCATGCGTTTGACACCTGTTTCCTTTAGGATATCTACCGCCTTATCAACTGCAGCTACCTCTCCACCAATAACAATTTGTTGAGGCGTATTGTAGTTAGCAGGACTAACAACGCCCAAATCAGAAGCTTTCTGACAAGCTTCTTCAATCAGAGCAACATCCGCATTCATGATCGCAACCATCTTACCACTTCCTGCTGGTGCAGCTTCCTCCATTAGTTGACCACGTTTAGCAACCAATTGTAAAGCAGTCTCAAAATCCAAAGGACCTGCTGCAACTAAAGCGGAATATTCTCCTAGAGACAACCCTGCTACAATATCAGGAGAGATTCCCTTTTCTATTAAAAGCTTATAAATCGCTACAGAAGTCGTCAAAATAGCAGGTTGGGTAAACCTAGTCTGATTCAATTTATCTTGGTCCTCATCAATTAAGTGACGAATATCATACCCCAAAATCTGACTTGCCTGTTCAAAGGTGGCTTTAACAATGTCAAAATGCTCATCCAAGTCACGAGCCATCCCCAATGATTGCGCTCCTTGACCGGCAAATAAAAAGGCTGTTTTTGTCATTTTTTCTCCTTAGTTAATCCAGAAGATCTGTCCAACGTTTAGCTTCTTCAGCAATCACAGTTTTGGCACCAGTATACAAATCTTCTAAAATCTCAGCGCAAGTTTCTTCCTTACTCACTAACCCAGCAATTTGCCCAGCCATGACCGAACCATTAACCACGTCACCATCAACAACTGCATTGCGCAGAGCACCAGCACCTAACTCTTCGATTTCTTCAGCTGATTTTTTCCCAGCAAGAAAATCCTTCTCAGCTTGGCTATATACCGTCGCCAATTTATTCTTAATAGCACGAACAGGGTGTCCAACAACCGAAGCTGAAACGACTGTATCAATATCTTTAGCCTTCAAGACTTTATCTTTAAACGCTTGATGAGCATTTGACTCTTTAGCGACTACAAAACGTGTCCCAACTTGGACCGCTTCAGCTCCCAGCATGAAGCCAGCTGCCATACCATGTCCATCTGCGATACCACCTGCCGCAATAACAGGAATATCGATAGCTTCTACAACTTGACGAACTAAGGTCATGGTTGTCAATTTTCCGATATGACCACCAGCTTCCATACCTTCAGCAATCACAGCATCAACACCTAATTTTTCCATTCTTTTGGCCAATGCTACACTAGGTACCACTGGAATGACCGTAATTCCAGCAGCGTGTAACCGTTCCATATACTTCCCAGGGTTACCAGCACCAGTCGTTACAACCTTGACACCTTCTTCAATCACTAAATCTACAATATCATCAGCAAAAGGCGATAAGAGCATAATGTTGACACCAAAAGGCTTATCTGTGATAGATTTAACTTTATCAATATTGGCTTTGACTACCTCCTTAGGGGCATTCCCACCACCAATGATTCCTAGACCACCTGCTTTAGACACAGCGCCAGCAAGATCACCATCAGCAACCCAAGCCATTCCACCTTGGAAAATAGGATATCTTATATTTAAGAGCTCTGTAATACGTGTTTTCATAAATTATCTACACAATACTTTCTGTTTTAAATGATTTGATAATCAAATTATATAATTAAAATAAGAAGGAGTGGGAGACAAATCAGATAGAAAACTATCATAATTTTATCGTCCCACTCCCCTAAGTCAGCTTATTATTAAACATTAAAATATGACTCACTGACCTTAGGGACTGAGTTGTTCTCAGCCTCTAGAACCTTATTTTGTTTTTTCTTCAACGTAAGCAACCAAGTCACCTACTGTGTTAAGTCCTTCTTCAGTTTCGATTTGGATATCAAACTCATCTTCAATTTCAGAAATAACTTGGAAAACATCAAGTGAATCAGCATCGAGGTCGTCGAAAGTTGTTTCCATTTTCACTTCTTCTGCTTCTTTACCAAGTTCTTCCACGATAATTTCTTGTACTTTATCAAATACTGCCATGATTTTTTCTCCTTAAAAATAAATAATATATATATAATCGTGCATTTCGCACAAAGTTAACTAAATTTTAACAATTAGATTTCCCCATGTCAAACCTCCACCAAAAGCTGAAAGAAAAATTGTTTGAGTACCATCTAATCGAATCAAACCACGCTCTACACTTTCTGATAACAAAATAGGGATACTAGCTCCACTCGTGTTACCATAGTCTTGCATATTGGCCAAAAACTTATCGCGATCTACCGAAACTTTTTTAGCCATCTTATCCAGAATTCTGACATTAGCCTGATGTAATAAAAAATAATCAATTTCTAAATCTTTATTGACATCTAACAATTGACGAATACTTTCCGAAACTGTCCTGATTGTGAAATCAAAAACTGCTCTCCCATCCATCTGCAAATAATAAGATTCCTGATCAATCACCTGACTATAAGGCGATAGCAAACCTTTGTTACCAGATTGCAAACATTGCCACTGCTCTCCTTTGGTGTTAAGTGACTCTGCTAAAAAGTGTTGCGCATCTGCTGCTTCTAACAGAACTCCACCTGCTCCATCACCAAAAAGGACTGCTGTCGAACGATCCGTCCAATCTAAAACTTTAGACATGACCTCCGCACCAATAATCAAGCCCTTTCGATACTGACCAGAAGCAATGAATTTTTCAGCGGTCGCAAGCGCAAAGACAAAACCGCTACAAGCTGCCGTTACATCAAAAGCAAAAGCATTTTGAGCTTTGATATTTCCTTGTACTTTAGCAGCTACAGAAGGCATATTGCTATCAGGTGTAATCGTCGCAACAATGAGAAAATCTAACTCACTAGCACTTAAAACAGCCTTCTTCAATAAAGACTCCGCTACCCTTGTTGCTAAATCGCTAGTTTGCTCACATTGAGAAATATGGCGTTGCTTAATACCAGTTCGACTAGCAATCCATTCATCACTTGTTTCCAAAATTTGAGATAAATCATCATTAGTAACAATATGATTGGGTGCATAGTGAGCTACTTGTGAAATTTTTGCAAAACCCATCTATTTAAGGTCCTCCAAAAACTGATTAAGATTTTTCAAACCACGACTCATCACTTCAAACTCCTGCTCATCAAAACCATCAGTAATCTTTTCTACCATATTCATATGGAATTTGTGATGTAGGCGGAACAAAAGACGCCCCTTTTGTGAAAGACTCAGATGAACCACACGACGATCTACATTAGATCTTGTACGAATAATGTAACCTTTTTTTTCTAGTTTATTTAAACTAGTGGTCACCGTACCTAAAGTAACCATCAAAGCTTTAGCAATGTCGCTAGGTGTCGCATTAGGAGTATTACCAATTTCATCAATGGTATGCATCTCTTTGATAGAAACATCATTAAAACGGCTTGTCTTTAAACTTGTTTCCTCAATGATAAGTATATTATTAAAAACACCTACTAGGTAGTCATTGATTTCATTGTAATCCACCGAAATAACCTCCATAAACTTTGACTATCAAATTATATCAAAGGTGAAATTATTTTGCAAGGATTTTCTAAATGTCTAAATGTTAAGAAAGAGGAATTATTTAAACAACCCATTTCCAGTAAAAGAGGGGCGTCTTCTATCTGCATGAGCTTTAACACCTTCTTTAAAATCATCTTGAAACGCCAAGCGTTCCTGCCAATACAGCTCCTTAGCAGCATAGCTTTCCCAATCAGAAAAGAAACTCTCCCATACCAGCTGCTTCATAGCTGCATAAGAATTAAATGACCCACGCTTCAATCGTTTAATCAAGCGGTCACGCGTCTTACCTAATTTTTCTGATTCACAAGTTTTATAAACAAAACCATATTCTTCAGCCTTCTCGGCTGAAACAGCTTCACCTGTCATCGCTAATTGAGTTGCACGATTAATTCCTAATGAACGTGTGAGCAGAAAAAGACCACCTGCATCAGGAGCCAAACCAACGTTTACAAACGCTTGAATAAACTTAGACTTGTCACTAGCAATACAAAAATCAGATGCTATAGCTAAGTTAAAGGCTGCCCCGGCAACAGCGCCATCTGTACACATAATCACCGGTTTAGGAAGCTGTTTTATTTTAAATGCAATATCTTGTACATATCTTGCTATATCTACTAATGATTCAACATCATCTTCCGAAACAGCCCTCTCCATCTCAATCAAATCACCGCCAACTGAAAAAACAGATCCTTCCGCTTCAATAACTAACATTTGAACTTCAGAGCTTTGCTCAAGAGTTGCTAGCACATCTATTATTTCTAAGCACATTGGGATATTGAAACCATTATTAGCCTGTTCTCGTATAAAAGTTAAAGTAGCAACTTTATCTTCTATCTCATATCGAATTGTACTATAAGCCATTTCTACCTCTATTCATTTGATTGTTAAATAATTTCGCTTTCAAAGTATATCACAAAAATAATATTTTTCAAATCATAAAACGAATCTTCTATAATTCCAAGTCCAAACTTAAGAAATTATTCCGATAAAATAAATATCAAACAGCGGTCATATATAGTTTAAATCTTGTAAATCATCTGAAATTTGTTATAATTTTTTCTAACACACGTTACCCAGGAGTATATTCATGAAAGTCACAAAATTTGGTGGTAGTTCCTTAGCATCAGCTCAACAATTACAAAAAGTTTTAAATATTGTCAAAAGTGATGGCGAGAGACGCTTTATCGTCGTATCTGCGCCAGGAAAAAGAGACGCACAAGATACCAAAGTAACCGATGCTCTCATCCAATACTACAATCACTATAAAAACAACCAAGATACTAGCGCTGATAAAGCTTGGATCATTCAAAGATATCGTGATATAGCAACTGAACTTCATGTCGATTTAAGCATTATCAGCACAATCCAAAAATCTATCGAAAGTCTTGAACGCCTAACTATCACAAATAACCCTTATCTTTACGATACTTTCCTTGCAGCAGGGGAAGACAATAATGCTAAGCTAATTGCTGCTTTTTTTAAAGAAAATGGTTTAGATGCTATTTACCTTCATCCTAGCGATGCAGGTCTCTTCGTTTCCAGTGAACCACAAAATGCTAGACTACTGCCAAGTAGCTACGAGCATATTCAAAAATTACGACAAGGAAAACAAATTTATGTTATTCCAGGCTTCTTTGGCGTCACCATGGATAACAATATTTGCACCTTCTCTAGGGGAGGCTCAGATATTACTGGTTCATTGATTGCCGCTGGAATTCACGCTGAGCTTTACGAAAATTTCACTGATGTTGACGGTATTTTTGCCGCACACCCCGGTGTTGTCAATAAACCACATTCTATCAGTGAACTAACATATAAAGAAATGCGTGAATTAGCTTATGCAGGTTTCTCAGTCTTACATGATGAAGCCTTAATCCCAGTTTATCGCTCAAAAATTCCTCTTGTCATCAAAAACACAAATAACCCTAGTCATCCTGGGACCAAGGTTACTTTAAAGCACGAAACACTTGATTTACCTGTTGTGGGAATATCTGGTGATGATAAATTTGTCAGCATTAATATCTCAAAATACTTGATGAATAGAGAAATTGGATTTGGTCGTAAAGTCCTACAAATTCTTGAAGAACTTAATATTCGCTGGGAGCACATACCAACTGGTATTGATGACATGTCTATTGTTCTTAGAGAACGTGAATTAACTCCTGAAAAAGAAGAAAGAATTGTAGACTACCTACAAAATGAACTTCATGTTGACGACTTAGAAATCGAAAAAGAACTCTCTATCATCATGATTGTAGGAGAGAACATGAAAAATCATATTGGTATTACAGCTTCTGCAACAAAAGCATTATCAGAAAAAAATATTAACCTAGAAATGATTTCACAAGGATCAAGCGAAGTCTCAATTATGTTCGTCATTAAATCTAAAGAAGAAAAAGCAGCCATACAAGCTCTCTACTCTGCCTTTTTCTAGTCCATCATAATTTTAATATGATGCGATAACCTAAAGAATTGATATCATCTCATTTGGCATGGTATCAATTTTTC
>NZ_JBLOJT010000170.1:0-1884 GCF_047785745.1 Streptococcus pluranimalium
TAATATAACTTTAATAAATCACCATGATTCTAGTCTACAACTCCCAGAGGTTAGCTAGAGAAAAACAACTCATTACTAATCAAGCCCATACTTAGTCGACTAAGATTATCATATCTTACAACTTTAATGATAGCAGAAAACTTCGTTTACTCTTTAACATCTCAAAACGCACTCTTAGACTGTGTAAACTGTATTTCTAAACCCCTTGATATAAACAACGAGAGAGCGTTACCAGTCATCGTTGCTGGCACCTTTTATGTTAAAAAGCTTCATAGCCCATCAAGATACCACCCTCTTCTGCATAAAAACTACAAAGCCCAGAGGTTGGAACAATCTGCACGTCAGCTTCAGGATAGTCTCGCAGAATCATTTCTCTAAGTTGTTGACAGATTTTATCATTATAACAGTGTGCTATCACTACACGACCACCTTGATAACCTGCTTTGACCATTTCTTGATATGAAGCTGACACTGACTTTTTCTGACCTTTTGCCTTTTGTAATAGTTCTAACTTACCTTCTGGACTTGCTTCTCCTACCATCCGGATATTCAAGAGTCCAATAACCTTGCCAAGAACCTTATTCAAACGACCATTTTTGACCAGATTATCAACCTTTGCAAGCACAAAAATCAGTTTCGTTTTCTCCTGATAAGCCTCAATTTCAGCTACAACTTCCTCAAAACTTAAATCAGAAGCAATTAGTTCTGCCATCTTGTGAACTAACAAGTCCATTTCGCCACCTGCTGATAAGCTGTCGATAACGTGAATCTTAGTATTTGGATTTTCTTCTAAATACATTTCTTTAGCTATTTGAGCACTATTTTGACTACCAGATAGGCCTCCTGTTATCGTAATAACTAAAATATTATCCGCCCCTTCAAAAGCTTTCATATACGCATCTGGACTAGGACAAGCAGAAGTAGCTGCTGCTTTTGTTACCTTGAGGAGTTCAAGCATATCCTCAATGTTCAACCCGTCATCATCTATAAATAATTGGCTTCCAATCTGTAACGTTAAAGGCACTCTTACAAAAGAGACATTCTCTGATAATCCTTGTAAGGTTACCAAATCACAGCCTGAATCTGCTACAATTTTCCAAGTCATACTCTATCTCCTTAGTCATTATTTTGACATACAAACTATTTTATAATAAAATTATATCATTAAATATCCTGAATTGATTCCAATTTCTCATCGGATGTTACAAAAAGAAAGGATTTGTCATGGCTAAAAAAGTTATCTCTACTGCTTCTCTTAAGCCGTTACAAATAGCCAATAAAGAAGCTAAGCAAGTCACCAAAGAAGCTATTGAAGAAGCTCTGTTACTTCTTATGGAAGAAAAGCCTTTACACGCTATTTCCATTTCTGAGCTTACCAAAAAAGCTGGTGTCTCCCGAAATGCCTTCTATCGTCATTATCAAAACAAGGAAGCTTTATTCCATAAAATGATTAAGCGTGCAACGCTAAAGGTCGTTAAAGGTTTACAACGTTTTAACTTCCAAACCGAACGTTATCAAGCTTGGTTATATTTATTTAAACAAGCTAAAGAAAATGCTCGTCTGCTCAAAATTATCTTAAAGTATAACCTATTACAGTGGATTTACGATATCATTATCAATCGTTTGAGTAAGTTTAGGAAGTCAAATAATAGTAGACAGAACCAATATAGTCATTCTTTTTGGAGTCAGGCAGTCCTATCTGTCTTAGGGCGTTGGATTACCGAAGGAATGGTTGTTCCAGAAGAAGAAATGGCAGCCATGGACTTACCACTACTGGTCTAAAAATTAAAAGCTAGTTGCTTTGTACTGACCCCAAAAAGTTGGACAACTCATTATTGAAAGGACTTAGTTCTGTATTGGACAGGACTAAGTCCTTTTAGTTTT
>NZ_JBLOJT010000171.1:0-1860 GCF_047785745.1 Streptococcus pluranimalium
GTTAACTAGTACCACGAGTGTATAGTATTTTTAGTAAGGGGAAAGAATGGATATCAAAACGAAATATAAGGCCAAAAAGATAAAAGCAGTTTTCTTTGATATTGATGATACACTACGTATTAAAGATACAGGTTATATGCCTCAGTCGATAACAAATGTTTTCAAATCTTTGAAAAAAAAGGGGATTTTAACAGGTATTGCTAGTGGTCGTGCAATTTATGGTGTGGTTCCAGAAATTCGCGAGCTAGAACCTGATTATTTTGTCACGATTAATGGGACTTATGTCATTGATCGAAAAGGTGAAGAAGTGGCTAATTTACCATTAGATAAAACGATTATAGAGTCTTTTGTCGTATGGTGCCAAAAAATTGGGATTGACTATGGTTTTGCAGGGAAAGAAAAGCCAGTGGTATCAGCCCGTAAAGAGTTAATTGATGATGCTATGATTCCTGTATATGGACGCCTAGATGTTGAACCGGATTTTCATCTGAATAACGATGTTTATCACATGTGGACCTTTGCCGAGAATAATTCAGAGCTTGTGTTGCCTGATGAACTAGCGCAACAGGTGCGTTTGGTACCATGGCATGTGCACTCATCCGATACAGTGAAGCTGGGGATTTCAAAAGCTTCTGGATTGGATTACGTTTTGGAAAAAGAAGGCCTAAAACCAGAAAATGTCTTATTCTTTGGTGATGGACCAAACGATATGGAGATGTTTGACCACGTTGGTCTTAAGATCGCCATGGGTAATGCTGTTTCAGAATTAAAAGAGAAGGCAGATTATGTTACTGGTAAAGTAGAAGAAGATGGCATTTTACATGCCTTGGAGGAATTAGGTTTGGTAGAAAAAGAATTACACTTCCCACAGTTGGATTTAGAAAATGTAGAAGGCCCTGTTGCAACAATAAAAACAAATCATGGTGATTTAGTGATTAAATTATTCCCAGAACAAGCTCCCAAAACAGTTGCTAACTTTGTAGGTTTAGCAAAAGGAGGTTACTATGATGGCATTATTTTCCATCGTATTATTAAGGATTTCATGATTCAAGGTGGTGACCCAACTGGAACTGGTATGGGAGGACAATCGATTTATGGAGAGAGCTTTGAAGATGAGTTTTCAGAGGAACTTTATAATCTTCGTGGGGCACTTTCAATGGCAAATGCTGGTCCTAATACTAATGGTAGTCAGTTCTTTGTCGTTCAAAATGTAAGCTTCCCTTATAGTGCTAAGGAATTGGCTCGTGGAGGATGGCCAGAAACTATTGCTGAGCGTTATGCCGAAAATGGGGGGACGCCACATTTAGATCGTCGTCATACGGTTTTTGGGCACATAATAGACCAAGCTTCTTATGATATTTTAGATAAGATTGCAGCTGTTGAAACAGGTGCGCAAGATAAACCACTTGATGATGTCATTATTGAATCAATTGAGGTTGTGGATTAATGAATATTGGAGATAAACTCAAGGGGACCATCACAGGTATAAAGCCCTATGGTGCTTTTGTCCAATTAGAAAACGACACGACAGGTTTAATTCATATCTCTGAGATAAAAACAGGATTTATTGATAACATTCACAAGTGTTTATCGATTGGTCAAGATGTTACTGTGCAGGTCTTGGATGTTGATGAATATACGCAAAAAGCAAGTCTCTCAATGAGGACTTTGGAGGAAGACCGCCACCAAATGATGCATCGGCATCGCTTTTCAAGTAATCGTCATCGGACAGGTTTCAAACCTTTAAATGATAAATTATCAGAATGGATTGATGAAAGTCTGCGTTTTTTAAAAAGAGAAGAGTAAAAAAGGCTCTATTGAGATGAAAAATGGGCTCTTTGTCAACTGTAGTGGGTTGAT
>NZ_JBLOJT010000172.1:0-1857 GCF_047785745.1 Streptococcus pluranimalium
GGTTAGTTGAACCGCCGTGTGCCGAACGGCACGCACGGTGGTGTGAGAGGGGCTAGAAATTAGTCCCTACTCGATTCTCTTTCCGGTTTTCGAGAGACAACCTAAAAGGATCACTCCCCTGACCCTTTTAGTATTCAAAGCGATGAGTATTTTGATTTTCTTCGAGTATAAATAGACAAAGTTTAACAGACTGAAGCTCACATAAATAAAGGCTCTATAGGACTGTAGTGGATTTAACCACTACAGTCTTATAGAGCCATGATTTTCCGACTCTTTATTAGAGTCGGTTTTTTGATTATTCTTAAAATATAGGTATAAACAGAAACTAGAGGTAGTTGGATGACAAAGATAATTTCCATACTCAACTAAAATCAAAAAATAATATAAGATTTCGCAATTTAGAGCGAACGAAGTTAGTCTGATAGGATATTTCCGATGTAGTGGCATGATTAGCGACGGTATAGTTGTCACTAATAACGGAATCCTTGAGACCTAGTCTCAAACATATGGTAATATCAAAAGAAGTTATTTTTTGATATTAACTGAGTATCAATTCTTTTTTGAAAAAGGCACGCCCTAAAGAACATAGAAACAATATCTTTTAACTATTTTTAGTTAAATAGGTAACGAAATAGTAAAAAATTAAGCAATAACCTTGTTTCATATATCAAAAAGAGCAGACTGTTGTGTGTTATGAAATTGCCCATTATTGTAAATATAACATAGATGTAGCTATCATAAATTCACCAAAATTATTATAACCCTTCAAGTTATAACATTCTATTTTAAAGTGTATACAGCAAATTTCAATTGGTGAATGGCTATTAGATTTATTAACTTGTGATGTTGTTAATAATTTTATGATATTTATTTATCTGGCAACGTTTGTTTATGCTTTAAGGGAAAACTATTTGTCGTGGGTATAGATAGTAGTTAGTGATAATTTGTATTTAATATGACATTTATGTCATGGTTTTATCAGATAAGCTTTCTTATAATAGCATTATATTAGAAAAGAGGTGTTTATGTGATGATAGAACAATCATCTTTACAGTATATATCCTTTGAAAGCTTATATAAGCGTGTGCAGCCTATTGTTCATAAATGTCGAAGACAGTATCATATACAGCTTTGGGATTTTGATGATTGGGATCAAGAAGGTATGATTTGTTTATTTCATTTGCTTCAAACTAAAGCAGATTCTTTAGAAAATCCTTCATTTTTCTTTGCTTGTTTTAAGACAAAATTTTCAAATTATTTAAAGGATGTTTTACGATCTCAAGAGAGTGATAAGAGGCGATTGAATCGTCTACCTTATGAAGAAGTTTCTGAGTTAAGTCATTGTATCGCACAAGAGGGGCTGTGTTTAGAAGATTTTGTTATTATGAGAGAGCAATTAGCTTATTTGAAAGAAGTACTTCCTGAATCGCGTCATCATGAAGTTGACTTGCTACTTGCTGGTAATCGATTTAAAGGTCGACGAGCTTTGTTACGGCAATTAAAAGAGTTATGGGATTAGCCTATAAGATTTAGCTAGAGATTAATTTTGGAGAGCTCTGCCGAATGTATAAAACTTATGAGTTTATGATATTTTTGAATTAGTTAACTGTTATTGGGATAGGTAATGTCAGTTGTCTGGTTAGAGAAAAGCGAATAAATGAGTGTCTATAGCCCATTTTACCTAATTTCGAATAAAGTAAAAAGGAAATGATATTTACACCAATATTTAATCGTGTGCGAGTCAAAGTGTAACTTAAAGTTTCATTTTTAAATACAAAAAGGGGTCACTCTATATGTAGAGAAACTCCTTTTTGTATGGCTTTTCATTCTTTAAATAAGTAGTTACGTGTTGATAGG